>CAYLSF010000497.1:0-5817 GCA_964385675.1 uncultured Saprospiraceae bacterium | reverse complement strand
AAAGGTTGAATCAATAAAAAGAGAGAATTCAGTCAATTTATTTTCACTTAAATTATGCAGTATTCGAGAAGAAATACCCTTAAAATGCTTTCATTAGGATCTTTAGGCATTTTAACAACTCCTGCTTTCGCAACAAGACCCGTTACGCTTACCACTACAAGTCAAGTTATCAATCGTAACATTCCTGCTGATGCTAAAGCAAAGATCAATGCAATGACAGGTTCACCTATTGCTACTTTTGCATTTAATTCAAAAGATGGATGGGTGATTGTTACTAAAGATGGACAACAGGCTTCTAATGGAATTGCACCATCTTGTCTGCAACAATTAAAGACGTTACTTCAAAAAGGACATCAGATAGAATGTATAGCTTTTCCACCAAAAGGAGCAGATAGTTGGGTTATTGTTACAGATAAAAAAGTAGCTTATGCGAATATTCCTAAGCGATTACAAAAAGTATTAGACACTTGTAATCAAAAAGGAACAACCGTCAAGCAAGTTGTTTTTCAGCCGAGAAGAGATAACGATAGGTGGTTGGTTTTGACGGATAAAACCATTTATGCGGAGCGTATGCCAGATGAGTGCTTGCAGATGGTACGAAATCTACAACAACCGCCTAGGGCAAATCAACAGCCGCCTAGAACAGTACATCAAATCACTATATCTCCTACAGGAGGATGGGCAGTTTTTGCAGATGACTTTATTTTTGGACGCAATATGCCAGATTACTGTTGGCGTGCTTTAAATAGTTTGAGAGGACAACAAAAACTCGTTAATATAGTTGCTTTTTCAAGAGAAGGATGGAGCATTGTATCTAATGGATTCTTTGAATCTCCTCCAATGGATGAAATTCGCTTAGTAGAGAAAAAAATAAGAGGAGGTGGTATTTGGGCAAGGATGAAAAAATCAAAAGTGCCTGGTGTTTCCATTGCAGTAGTGATGGATAACAAGGTCGTATGGTCTTGTGGTTATGGTTACTTAAAAGCTGGTAACATTCATGCTATGCACAATGATAGTGTCTTTCAGACGGGATCTTTAAGTCAAGTCTTTAGTACCATCGGTGCTATGCGGTTAACTGAACAAGGTAAGATAAAGTTAGACTCTGATCTGCGTAAAAATTTCCTAAAAGAGCCTTTACCAATTGCAGGACATCTTAAAATAGATAAAGAAGAAAATACACCGACTTTAGGGCTTCTATTAGCACATCGTTGTGGATTTAACGTCAAAGGATTAGCAGGATATACGGAAGGGTTACCCATTCCAGAATTAGGGGAAATGTTAGCCGCCAAAGGGAAAGCGAAAAATTCAAAAGTTGAAATTAAACAACTACCTAATGGAACTTATCAAGAGTCAGCAGGTGGTTTTATGATTTTGGATCAACTGATACACGATTTAACAGGTCAAAAACCCGATATATGGCTCAATCAAAACGTATTAAAGCCATTAAATATGAAGGACTCTACTTTTGAATTAGATGTACCTCATCAATATTTAGCCAATTTTAATGTAGCTGCGGGTCACAATCCTAGAGGAGGAGCATTAAGAGGAGATAGAAATCGTTATCCCGAGACATCAGCTTATGGCTTATCCTCTACAGCAACCGATGTAGCACAATTGATTGCTATGTTGAATCAGGGCGGGCGTTATAATCATCGTCAATTTTTGAGTACAGAAACCGTTGAAAATATGCTTACGCCTATCAATCATCTAGAAAAAGGAACAAGAGGAATAGGACTTAAAATGACGGAATTTAACCAAGTCTCACCATCAGGAATCAACTTTAAATATTGGAACGCAGGGGTTTGTTCTGGTTTCCGTTCTCTCTTTTTTGGGTTTCCTATTCAAAAAGCAGGAGTTGTCGTATTAAGTAATGGAAATGCAGTAGATGGCCCTCGTTTTTGTTATGATATTGCTAATGCTGTTTGTGAGATATATGGTTTCGGCAAAGAATAAAATAATCTAACTTTTACGGGGTTCTTATTATCAAGATATAATTATACAGATTTCTAATAAAGCAAAAGCCCGCTCCTTTCGGAGCAGGCTTTTTATTTATGGTTTGTTTAGTCAATTATCGAATTAGTAATACATCTCCTTTAACCTCTTCTGTTTGACCTGTTGGTAAAACAATCGTAGCGGTATAGATATATGTGTCTTGTGGTTGCAATTCACCATTAAATGTACCATCCCATGCCGTTCCATTTTCAAATACTAATTGTCCCCAGCGATTGAAGATTCTAAAGTTTTGAATTGAAATTGCTCCAGCAATGTCTGGTCCAAATGTATCATTTTGACTATCTCCATTAGGTGTAAATGCATTCGGGAACGCATACGCAGGAGGAATTACATTTACAGTAATCGTAGCTGTGGCCTCACAACCCGCAAATGAAGTTGCTGTAATCGTGTAAGTTGTTGTCTCTAATGGATTTGCCACAGGATTTGGAATACTTGTATTAGACAATCCTGTTGGTGGTTGCCAACTCCAAGTTAAGTTTCCTACAGGACTTTGATTACCTACATTTGGAATAACAACGGCAGTTAAATTTTGACTTTCCCCTTGATTAATAGTTGGATCATCTCCTGGATCAAGCGTAAAGTCACCACCTACTGTTATTGTTACTTGTCCTGTATTATCACAACCTGCTACTGATTGCGTTACACTATATGTAGTCGTTGTACCAGGTGTAGCAGTAGGATTAGGAGATGTCGGATCATCTAAAGTACCTGATGGACTCCAAGTATAAGTAGCATTACCAGCAGCAGTACCACCTATAGAAATACTAGTTCCTTCACATATTGTCGCATCTGCTATAATATCTAAGGCATTTCCATCCAGTACCGTTATCGTGACCTCCTCGGTTATCGTACAAATATCTGTAACAATCTCTACAGAGTATGTAGTCGTTGTGCTCGGTGTCGCAACAGGCGTAGCCGAAGTTGTAGAACTTAATCCAGCCGAAGGCGTCCAGTTAAATGTAGCATTTGGTCGGTTGGTAAATGCTTGTAATTGAACCGCATCACCCGGATCACAGATTGCCGTATCGGGTGTTATGGTCGAGAAGGCGACGGCGACATCAATATCAAAGGTATCGAAACATATTCCATTACCTGCAATTACAGTATAAGTTATGTCATCACCAGGTGTAGCCGTTGGATTTGGTGATGTTGGATCATCTAACGTTCCATCAGGAGACCAAGAATATACAAAATCACTAGGCCCTTGCAACGGTAATACTAATGATGTTCCACCACAAAGCGTATCATTTGTTGGTAAGGAGACTTGTCCTGTAATATCATCTCTAATAAAGATAACCGCAGAATCTGAAGGAATAGAATCATTACAGAAATCATAAATATAGATTACAACTGTTTCTGTTAACTCTGCTATACCATCAGCAAATGGTAAAATCGGAATCGTATCTGTAATTTGTCCAGGAGGGAATACTAGCAATGTAGGTACGGTTTGATAATCTATTCCATTTAATGCTGTACCTTGAATATCTAAGGGTACAAACACTGTATCCGTTTGTGGACTTGATAAGGTTACTACAATCTGTCCATCTAAACAATTTTCTGCCGCATTTAGTGTACCATCAACATTCGCTGCACTTACCTCTAGTTCAACGTCATTATTAAATAAACTATTTGCCTCTATCAATACTCCAGAGTCAAAAAACTGATCGAAACCATCTCCAATTGCAAGTCGTATGGTGTAAGTCTCACAAGGTGTTACAAGGGTTCTCGCTTCTAATACCGTTGTAAATCCATCATAAGCTGTAGCAATCGGCCCATCTCCAGTAGGAAATACGCTATTATCTATGTAGTATTGACTCCAGTTTTGATCATTTACATGACTTACGGTAATAGGTGAGGTAGTTCCAGGTACAAACGAAATTAATCGTGGATTTGGAATATCAGGTCCAGTAATTGTAAATGCAAATACATCGTTATAAGCAAACTGCAAATTATTTGTATCGTACTCTACAAATTCTAAATATTCTTCGGAAGCAAATAAGTATCTAAAGTTCAAGATACTATCAGGGGCAAATACATCAAATTCTAAAACACAAGCATCTACGGTAGTTACACCAGATAAAGCTGTTAATAAAGAATCACCAGGAGAACCAATAGGCGTATTTGCATCTTGACCAGGGAAATTATTTGTACCGTCTTTTGTATTAGGTCCTTCAGCATCCACTGCAAAACCTGTACTCAAAATAATACCATCATTAATAGTTGTACCTCCACCAGGTCCACCAGTAAATGTACCATAAGCACCGGGAGGGCAAATCATATTCACATTAGAAATAGAATTATTACCCGCCATTGTTTCTGCCATCTCTTGTGGTGTAACGTTTGGATTAACTTCCATAGGACAGCCTACATTCTGAATAGTAATATCAAAATCTGTACATGCAGGACATCCATCCGTAGAAACCACAATATAATATGTACCAGGATCATCTAACTTAACGGAACCTATAGCAGGGTTTCCGGCTACACCTTCCACAGATGCTATACAATTTGTTACATCACTATTAGGACATCCATCCATTAAGAACAATCCTGTTCCAATTGAAGTATTATTCGTCTGAATTGAAATACACTCATTACCCGCAGATGTATAAGCATATACAAAATCTTCACCACTCATAAATGTACTTCCACAAGCATCTGTCGCATCATAATTATTTCCAGCACCACAAGTAGATTGATTGATATCAACAAAAGGCAATGCTGTAATCATATTTGGATTATTACAATCAATAGGTTGAGGTACACTACAAGCCGTAGAGCTACAATTCCAAGTCGCTTCAAAACCAGCTCCGTTCACAGAACCGTCCGCTATAAATTGTAAAGTCATACAGCCACTCGGAGCCTCTACTGTCAATCCTCCTCCTGTTCCTCGTATCACCGTTATTAGATCTCCAGGACTTGTGGTACCATTACCATCATAAATAAATAAACCATCTAAAGCACCACATTCAATATCATAACTTGTGAAATCTAATGTCAAACATGTAGGTGCAGGGTTTGGACAAATGGTGTAAATGAAATTATCATTATCGCTATAATTCCCTGTAGGACCTCCACTATCGTAAATTGTACAGCCACAACGAGCAGAAGAACCATTTGATATATTAATAGGAGCACAGAATTCGTTAATACAAATTTCAAAATCATTTCCACTACTTAAAACCGTTGCTCCAGATACTCTCAAATAATACGTTGTATTAGCATCTAAACCTAAAACAGTCATTGAAGTAGTAGAAGATCCCGTATTATTCTGAACACAAGCAGGTGGTTGACCTAGCCCTTGTTGAATGATAAATCCACTACAATCACCACGATACAAAACCATACCTGGATTCATACCAGCATATCCAAAGATTTCAATATTTAAGTCAATTGGATTTGGAAAAGCAGGTGTTGTAAATGTAAACCATACATCAGGCTGTAGAGGTGTAGCTAAACATCCATCAGGATAGTTAGGATTTGCTACTGCTGTACCATTGTCCAATGTGAAAGCACCAGATCCCGAACAATAAGGCAATGCACCAGCTGCCTGAATCGGTAGATTGATAGCCGTATTACAATCATCATTAGCTGGTTGTGCAACCAACGATAATGTTGCTATGGTTAAAAGAGTGGTTAACAGTATTGTCAAATATTGTTTCATAGACAGTTGATTTTTTCGATAAAAAGGTCAATATTTATCGGTTTTGGATTGGTTTTGTATAGTGTATCCCAAAAATAATCAGATTTAACTGTAAATTAAGGAAAAACCCAACTTTCTAAAAAATGGATTTTCATATTATT
>CAYLSF010000496.1:0-5828 GCA_964385675.1 uncultured Saprospiraceae bacterium | reverse complement strand
AAGTATCTTTAAAGGCTAGTTTTAGTTGTTTTTCATCATACACTTCTTGCTCATCCATCCAATCAAAAACTTCTAAATATAAATTTTCGCCATTGAGGACATGCCGACTCGAAAACAGTTTAAAATATCGTTTTTCAGAACCGGTCATTGCTTTTACCAACTCAAATAATTCGTCTCTCTTACTAGTCATTTCATTTATTTTTTCCGCTTCCAATTTGACCTAAAAAAATCAGACTTCCAATAATTTCAAAAAATTGGTTTTATCTTTTTTTCAGATGCCTGTACTTTTGCAATAACAATATCAAACAAGTGATAACCTGGACATCATCAAATCATGCAGACCGCTAGCACCTCGTTGATTTGTACTGCTCTAAGGTTTTGGTAGCTACCCTTGTTCAACATTTTTAATTTATTCACATCTATTCGGATACAATGCTGCTGCATTGTAAACAAGACTATATTACAATTTTAAAACTATTTAGAAAAATGAAAAGAAATAAATTCATATTACTCCTTTTATGTATCACAATGATTAGTAGTTCTATATTAGCACAATCTTTTTCTGAAATCATAAAATCTGTGGCAACCGATAGAGGCGCTGGTCATCGCTATGGCTTTAGCGTTGCTATGTTTGGAGAGTATGCCCTTGTTAGTTCAGACCGAGATGCATTTGATGAAAATGGAGCAAATCAATTAACAGATGCAGGTGCGGCTTATCTACTAAAAAAAGATCAAGGTGGAGCGAATAATTGGGGGGTATTAAAAAAATTAGTTGCTCCCGATAGAGCGAGTAACGATGACTTTGGTTTTAGTGTAGCCTTATCGGAGGAGTATGCCGTTATAGGAGCAAAGGATGAGGATCATGATGCTAATGGTATGAATACGGCATCCAATGCAGGTTCTGTTTATGTCTTTAAGAAAGATCAAGGCGGAAGCGATAACTGGGGGTTTCTAGTCAAAATTGTAGCATCTGATAGAGACAATGGTGATGGATTTGGAAGAAGCGTTGGCGTATCGGGTGATTATATTATCGTAGGGGCAAGTAGTGAAGACCATGATGAAAACGATGCTAATTTTATGTCTGGTGCAGGTTCTGCTTATATTTTTAAAAAGGATCAAGGGGGTACAGATAATTGGGGGCAAATTAAAAAATTAGTGGCTTCGGATCGAGCTTCTTCGGAAAGCTTTGGATATAGCGTTGGTATTTCAGGAGATTATGCAGTGGTAGGCGTTTATGGCGATGATTTGCTGCCTGGTGGAAGTAATGCAGTAGAGCGTACGGGTTCCGCTTACGTTTTTGAAAAAGACGAAGGTGGCTCTGATAATTGGGGACAACAAACACAATTATTATCTAGTGATTTAGCGACAGATGACCATTTTGGTTGGACGGTAGCGATATCAGGAGAATATATCGTAGTGGGTGCGAAAGAGGAAGATCATGATGAAAATGGTATGAATTCCTCTGGTGAATCTGGTTCAGCTTATGTTTTTAAACGTGTTACTCTTATTAGTGATTGGGTCGAAGTAAAAAAGCTTGTGGCTAGTGATAGATTAGTTGGCAATTTTGCACAAGAAGAGTTTGGACATAGTGTAGCTATATCTGGTGATTATATAACTATCGGTGCTAGGCTATACGAATATGATGAAAACGGTGCGAACTTTGTTACAAATGCTGGTGCAGCATATATCTTTAAGCAAGATGAAGGCGGTGCAGATAATTGGGGAGAACTCCAAAAAATAGTTGCCTCCGATAGAGAAGGAGCGGATGATTTTGGATGGAGCGTGGCCACTACGGGAAGCTATACACTTATAGGAGCCTTTCAAGAAGATCATGATATGAATGGAGCTAACTTTTTAAGTGATGCAGGTTCTGCTTATATCTTTGAAAATTCTGTACCTGTACCCGTAGAACTCACCTATTTCAAAGGTAAAGCTACCACAGAAGGAAATCTATTACAATGGGAAACTGCTAGTGAATTAAATAATGAAGGTTTTTATATTGAAAGAAGTGCTAATAGTAGAGACTGGGAAACACTAGATTTTCAACAAGGTAATTTAACTACTTTTGAGATTCAAAATTATACCTATTTAGATAATACGGCTCCTATTGACGCTTATTATCGTCTAAAACAAGTTGATACTGATGGTGCTTTTGAGTATTCTAATATTGTTAATATTACAAGAGAAAGTACCATTCCGCTTATTCGTCTATATCCAAATCCTGTAGTAGAACAACTCAATATTGAAAATGGAATCGGATATGCCACAGTTCACAATACACTTGGGCAAGTCGTGGCTCAGTTTAACATTCCAATAGGGATTTTTAGGTATAATATTTCAAGTTTACCCAAAGGACAATATACGCTAACGATACAAAAACAAAATGGAGACATTCAAAGTCAGCAATTTATAAAGTAAAACAGTCATCAGGTGAGTTACGGTAATCTACTGAAATTTTAGTCCATAGAATTCTAATATCAATCTTTCACTCACCTGATGACTATTATCCAAAATTTTCACCACTTTAATCTTCTTACAATTACTAGCAATAACTCTAATAAAAGCTAGTAATTGTAGTATAGTCCATGGAGGGAAATCAGAATGGTTTCCCTCTTTCTGTTTTAAAGAAAGTAGAAAATAATAACTCCAAAATGTTAAATCAAGAAATTACACATCAAACTATCCCCTCGTATTATAGTTGATTCTAATGGATATTTAATTATTTAAAATGTATTTCTTGTCATAAAATCAATCAACCATTACCATGAAAAATTTAGTGTTAGTGTATTTTTTTACCATCGGTTTAGGACTCCAACAAATTCATGCTCAAAGCATCGATAATCAATTTTTTAATGATGTCGATATGTTATTAAAGAAGCATGTTCAAGATAATCAAATTAATTATGAAGCATTAGTCGATAATCTTCAATTAGATGCTTTAGTCAATAGAATTGCCAAAATGGATTTAAGTGATGCTAATGAAAACACAAAAAAAGCATTTTATATCAATGCCTATAACTTATTGGTGATGAAAGGCGTCACAGAACGATATCCTATCAACAGTGTACAAGAAATCAATGGATTTTTTGATAGCCGTAAATGGACAGTTGCTAATCAAAAAGTTATCTTAAATAAGCTAGAAAAAGATTGGTTGCTAAAGACGTATAAAGATGCTCGTTTTCACTTTGTCTTGGTTTGTGGAGCTGTGGACTGTCCACCTATTACCAATTTTGCGTATCGTCCTGATTTGTTAGAATCTCAATTGAATGAACAAACGAAATTAGCATTAAATAATCCGAACTTTCTTAAAACAAATGATGGTGATGTTGAGCTATCTGAAATCTTTAAGTGGTATGTCAACGATTTTGGTGGAAATAAGTCTGCTGTATTAACTTTTATCAATCGGTATAGAAATCAACGGATTAGCGATGATACTAAAATTAGTTATTACACGTATAATTGGGCCTTAAATGATGCAAATCTAGCGACAGACCCTAGCAAGGGCAATAATGATTTTCGCTATGTTGTATCTGCAGCCATTCCAAAAGGAACAACAGAAACTAAATTTTTTAGTAACCTTTACACACAAGAGACTGGGAACGGTGGAGAATTAACCGATAGAGCCAGTTTTTTTACCAATTCTTTGAGTTTTTTATATGGTGTTAATAATCGGTTTAATGCAGGGTTTGATTTGAGGTATAGACGAGTGCGTTATGATCAATTACCCTCTTCTCCTTTTGGGGTATTGGGTAATGCAGAAGGTGGCGATAATCGTCAAGGGATTACGAATTTTGGACCTAAAATTAGGTGGGCACCAACGGCTAAATTGCCTAATTTTTCTATCCAAAGTGCATTTTGGATTCCTGTTGGTAGCGATTTGGAAGGTAATGATACGGAGCGTTATATTGACTGGGATGGTGCAACTTGGAATACTCAATTCTTTAATGATTTAAGTATTGGTACTAATTTTTCTTTATTTACCGAGATAGATTTATTGTGGGAAGATATTGGTGGAGCAGATGATTTGAATCGTGTTTCTACCCCTGCTACCGTTATTTTTAGTTATTTTCCGTCTCCTATGTCCACCATTTATGTATTGACTAATTTTTCTCCGTTTTGGCAAGCCAATTTTGATTATTTTGCACAGGCTGGAGTTGGGGCAAAATACCAAATTACTCGTAACTTTGAGGTTGAATTATTATATACGGCTTTTACCAATCAATTCCTAGCTGATATCAATGGTAATGCTTCTACTTTTAATATTGGTATTCGGATTAATCGGTAACAATAAGTAAAGTCGAATTTATGATAAAAATAAATCAACACATAGACACATTAGAGCATATAGCGCTTTCTATTAAACTATATGTGCTATTGTGTCTATGTGTTAAAAGTTGAATAAATTCGACTTGACTTATACCTGTTATTTTTTGATATAGTATCCATGATAAAACTTAAATCAGTTAACCGTTTCATTCCACAATTATGGACAATTCTATTTTTGTTCACAATTGGTCAACTCTCTGCTCAAAAACAATTTATCGTACAAAGCATTCAATTCGATACCTTAAAAAAAACAAAAGCCACCTATCTAAATCGATTTATTGATACCAAACTACAACAACCTACTTCACGAGATCAACTTGAAAAAGATGCTCAACAGCTTAAAAATCTAAATAATATTGCAAATGCAACCTATCGGGTAGATACTATTGCTGGTCAACTAAAAATTACATTTGAAATAGAAGAAGCCTTGACTTTATTTCCAATTATTAACTTTGGTGGAATTCGAGGTAATTTTTGGTTTCAGTTAGGATTTAATGAAATCAATTGGTTGGGCAAAGGAATGCAATTGAGTGCATTTTATCAAAACAATGATAGACGAGATAATTTTAATCTCTATTATCAAATTCCTTATATCAAAGGCAGTCGATATGGAGCGTCGATTAGTGCATTAAAGTGGGCATCTGTTGAGCCATTGTTTTTTGGAGAACAAGCGGTCTTTTATGATTACGATAATTATAGCTTAAGTCTTTTGGGGCGATATGAAATTTCTCGAAATCAAATCTTGGAACTTGGAGGGACTTATTTTATAGAGCAATACCGCAAAAACGAACGCCATATTGATGAAATCACACCAGGGCCTGATAATGTACAATTACCTAAAATGCTGGGAAAAGTCGTTCATCGAATCGATCGTATCAATTATGATTATTATCATTTATCGGGATTTGATAATGTATTAAATATACAATCGGTTTATAATATTGAAGATGGTAGTGTATTTAATATCTTGATGAATGATACGCGCTATTTTAAGCGATTTAATGAAACGGGTAATTTAGCCTTGAGGTTTAGACTCGGTATATCCACCAATAATGATTCGCCTTTTGCTCCTTTTGTATTGGATAGTCATGTCAATATTCGAGGGGCAGGTAATCGAATTGATAGAGGAACGGGCGTTTTAGTGTTGAATTTAGAGTATAGGCAGGATGTTTTTGATATAGGTAATTGGGCAGGACAAATTGTCGGATTTTCTGACCTTGGAACTTGGCGTAATCCTGGTGGTACTTATGCTGACTTGATAGATTCTGATAATTTTAGACATTTTGTGGGTGGTGGTATTCGTCTAATTTACAAAAGAGCCTTTAATGCCATGCTTCGCTTAGATTATGGAATTGATATTTATGATGAAAATCAGCAGGGATTAGTACTTGGATTTGGGCAGTATTTTTAGAATAGTTGGTGGATGCTATATTATTTAGATTGGAGGGATTCGAGTATGGATTTTTACAGATTCAAATACTTATTATTTCTTAATTTTTTAT
>CAYLSF010000495.1:5634-5841 GCA_964385675.1 uncultured Saprospiraceae bacterium | reverse complement strand
TAGATATGAGAATCTTAAATCGTATTTATAATATAATAGTTTATTTACACCTGCATTTCCTTCTCCTTGATAATGTTTTAATAATCGTTCTTTAATGTTACTACTTCGACCAATATATACTAAGTTAGAGTAAACATCACCTTTATATTTCCTTGCTAAAAGTCTATCATTTAAGTCTTGAGGGGTGCCAATACGGCACCCCCCAAG
>CAYLSF010000495.1:0-5624 GCA_964385675.1 uncultured Saprospiraceae bacterium | reverse complement strand
TTTACAAATTGGGGTATATCTGTTTCATTCAAAACTCCTTTCCATATTTCTTGTTTGTTTACTATATCTACTTTGAAAGCATTATTGACATCAAGTGCTATTCTGTAAATCCCATTTACATTTTCTTTAATATTATCTATATTTTCTTTGCTAAAGTCACGAAGATAGCTCCACATATTTTTTGGTTTTTAAATTCTTAAAATTATATTTACAAATGTAACTAAAAAAATAATTGATTCACTATAAATAAGTTCATTTTTCATGACAAAGAAAAAAACTAGAACATCAATACCACAAAAAGCTAAAGTGAGAGCGGAGTTACAGAGAGAAATAGAATCACAATGCCCTTTTTGTGATAGTATAGAAGTAGGGCAATTTCAGATTCATCACATAGACGAAAATCCTGCTAATAACCAAATGATTAATTTATTGCTACTTTGTCCAACATGTCATTCTAAAATTACCAAAGGCGATATATCACAAGTAGAGGTCTTAACTAAGAAGATAGAAGTATTAAGTAGAGAGAAGAAGAGTCTTAAAACCTCCAAAGATACTAGAAATATTAACTTTAATGATAAAGTTGAAAGTGCCGTTGTTGGTGATGGTAATACTGTTATAAATAACATAAAAAAAGGAAGTGACAAACGAAGTTACCCACAAGGTTCTATTGGTTTTGAAAACTCAAAGGCAAATTATATTTCGTATTTAATAGATAGGTTTCATGATTTTAAAAGATATGAAGTTGGTAAAGCAGGTTTAAAATATTCAATTATACATAAACAAATAAAGAAACGATATAAAATTGGAGCTAACCGTACTGTATATCATACACCAATTGAAAAGTTTGAAGATTTATCGAATTTTTTACAAGATAGAATAAGTACAACTAAACTAGGACGAATAAAAAGAGGACAAAAAGTTTATTCAACATATGAACAGTATTTAGAGAAATTGAAATAAAATTATTTCGACCTACTTTATTTACTTTTAAAAACTGATTCTTTTAAAAAAACTACATGAAAAAAAATCCCCAAGATAAAAATTCTTTTGATGATAAATATCAAGAAAAAGATAAGTTAGAATTATTAAAAGCACACTTAAATCTTATATCCTATGATATATATTCAAGGATTGCTTTCGCATGGAGATTTGGCTTACCACTTTCAGAAGAAACAATTACAGAACAATATATTCTATATCAATACTACACCTTAGCGTTAAGTCGTAATTATCCCTTAACAGTCTTAGCGTCTAAAAAAGAACATTTGACTGGTAACGATATAGAAATAGCAATTGAAACAGACAAAGGCTTTATATTATTTCCCTGTCAGGCAAAAAAGGTGAAATATAAAGGTCATAAGTACCTTTCAATAAATCATAAAGTAAGGAGTAGCCAAAAATATCAGATTGACTTGTTATTAGAGTATGCAGAAAGAGTAAAAGGCATTCCTATATATATGTTATACAACAGTATTATAGATGATGACATGAGACAAGAAATTTTTGATAGTTTACCAAACGGGGTTGGATTAAATATTTTATCCTCTTTTGGTAGTTCATTGACAAGTGCCAAATGGATAAAAGATAAGTTTTTTACAGGATTGAAATGGAAAAGTCCAAATTTCTTAGATTTTTACCCTCATAACCTAAAACCATACTCATTCATTGTTGATATTTTGAATCACGGTCTTGAAAATCAGTCTCTTGATAGTCTTATGTATGGTATTGATTTAAAAGATGTACGATATTACACCAAAAAAGAAGTTTTAGATGATGAATTTTGGGATAATCTTGTTCCTAGACCATCAATAAGTGGGCTTCCTATCCCTACTTTGTACTCTGATAGCAATAGTTACAAAACGAATAATCAAATATTCAATCCAAGATTTAGACTTGTAATTGGAAAAAGAGATTTATATCCCAAAACAAAAATAATGATATTGGAATAGTTAAACTATCCATCCTTTTATATTTAAACCTTATTGATTGGCGTTTGTGGTTATATCAATCCAAAAAATCAATGCCTCTTATTCAATTTTCATCAACCATACCACCTACGATTTCAGCCCTTCTACATCCATTTCACCCAAACCAAAAATCCACTAATCAAGAATCCCAACACTACCAAGAAAAGCACAACCATAAATTTCACTCTATCCATAGCCCTACCCTTGTACTCCATTTGATATTGTTCTTCCAATGTATCATATTTATCTTGTAAGACTTTTTTCTCTGCTTTCGCTTCATTGAGGAAGACCACCAACTTATTAGAATGGTCTTTAAGGTTGGAATGTTCTTTTTGTAGATGTTCATGAGAGGTGGAAAGGGTTTTGAAGTCATTTTGAAGCGATTCAAAATTGGGGTTCAACGTTCAAACAGGCGTAGATACCTTTTGGTTAGCATTGGATTCAATAGGGGTATTATCTAATTTTGAACGACTTTGAAGGCTATGGTTCAAAATAGCTTCAAAGTCATTCAAATGTACCAATGTCTTTCAAAATTCCTTTCTATTGCGGATTTTCGAGGGATATTTTGAAAGGTAATTGTAAATTGTTCTTTTTGATATTCAAAATTGTTTCGCTATATCCTTCACAGGCAAGTAAGTCATTATGGTTTGAAGTATAAAATCAGTTCAAAATGGATTCAAATTCTATTCAAAACCACTATTTTGATTGTATGCTTGTTTGCAAGTACTTATTTTCTGAATAGTTCCAAGTATTCCCTTGTATCTGGAGTGTAATTAGCATTTCTTAATTCTTTCATTACAGGATAATTGTAACCATCTAACCCCCAACGTTTTTGTATAAACTCCATTGTGTTCCATTTTCTATTAATTTCTTCTAACTGTAAGTTATTAGACCATTCTTGAAGTTTAGTTTTTTCTAAAATATTCTCATAATAACGGTTGGCAACCGTTGTGCGATTAAACACCTTTTCATTTTCTAACCATTCTTGCTTGTTCTTAATACCATTGTATTTTCGCTCTAATTCCACATCACGCCTATCAAATAAAAGTTCTGTTTTTGCCTTATCAATTTTAGCTAAAGCATCTTTGATTTTTAGCCATTCCATTTTAGCTTGATAGGCTTCATTAAAGGTATATTCCGTTAATTCCTGTCTAGTTTTTTGTAGTTTTAAAACTTCTTCTTGCTGGGTTAAACCAAATCGCTGTTTTATAAAGTTAAGTTGCGTTTCTTTATCCTCAATATGTTTAATCGCTCGTTCTTCTTGAAATGATAATTTATCAGAATGGTGTTGAAGAATCTGATTATCTAAAGCAATTTCTTTAGCTTGTACGTTTAAAATAGCCCGTTGTTCTTCTAGTTTAAGACGGTCTTCAAGGATAATTAACGATTGTTTATTCACTTCTGTACGACTTGTTTCTATGTCTATTCGACCCAATATATTTTCAAGCCCTTGCCGTTTAACATCTAGCCCTTTATGTTCTATTTCCAACCATTTTATACCGACTTCTAACTTATCTTTTTGAATATCTAAAAATAAGGATTGAGCGGTTAAATTTATCTCTTGTTGTAATTGACTTAAAGATGTTTCTTTAGCAGAAAGTTCTATATCTTTTTGTAAGTATAGTAATGATTTAGAGGTCGTTTGTAGTTCTATTGCTTTTTCATATTGCGTAAGGTCTTTTTCCGTTAGTTGTAGTTCTCGCTCTTTGTATTGATGATTTTTCGCTTGATGGTCTAATATTTCTTCTTGCCGTAAATTAGCAAAATAACCATATCTGTTCATCCTTGCTTGTTCTACTGATGTTTTTGTAACTATCACTTCTTTTGGTGTAACTTCATCTTCCTTCTGTGGTGGTGACGGAAAAGTTAGTGTAGTAGTTTTATGTTGTTTATCATTTCTTGAAAATAAGATAAGTATTAAAATGATGATACCTCCTATGATATATAAATATTCCATTGTATAGGTTTAAAGACTACATTCATTGAGCAACTTACTCAATAAATGTAGCCTGTTCGTGTTGTGTTAAGCATAATCAAATATTGGTGCTTCTGTGGATGTTTCTTGTTTATTCAAAATCTTTTGACCATTTGACTCCTTTTGAGTTGCCTTTCTAAAAAACTCCATCCCTTCTTTTTCATATCCATCTATCACATATTTTAAATCAAGATACTCTTTAGGATTTTCATAGTTAGTTTTAATCTGTTCTATATACTTTTCAAAGTATTCCCTATAAATGGATTTAATTCGCATATCCATTTTCATATCCCTCATGACTCTATTTTGTTCTAATCGAATCGCTTCAATTTGGTCATTTTTTTCCTTAACTATTTTTAAATACTTACAATTCCAGTACACCAACCGTAACCAACAAGGGGAGCTTTCAAAACCGAAAATTGCCAAGAACAATAACCAATTCATCCAATCACTTTTCATCTGAATTTCAAGAAAGGCAATGAATTTACCATTAATAGAATAATCTGCTTCTCTATATCTATCGCTAATGGATGTTTTTATTTTTTGGCGTTCTTCTTCCCAAGAGGCTTGTAACTCTTGTTTTTGCAATCTAAGTTCTTGCATAAATTCTATATTCATCTTTTCCGTACCCCTTATCAATTGAGTATTCATAATATCCATTCTTGTCCTAAATACAGAGTCTATTCGACCAAAATTACTAGCTTCTAATTGCTGATTATAGAGACTTGTTTGTTCTGTAATATGGTTTGTGATTTGCGTATCTGTAATCATCATTTTTATAGGAATCGCAATGATAACAGAGGTGATAAGGGCATAAAAAATGCGAATCCCAACGCTTCCAAAATCTGTATCAGAAAATAAGGAACGGTCTATTCTAAGGACAAGATTCATCCAAAAGATAGCAGTTAAAACACCAAAGACAGTTTTATACGTTGGATCTTCAAAAAACATCGTGACAAATATAGTAGCCACAACAGTTGATACAATAGATGCTAGTGCAATAAACCATCCTGTTAACACCAACATTCGTTTATCTTTTTCGGATGTAGTATTTTGATTAACGATATACATATCTGCCCCGACTAGCCAATAGGCAATTTTGTTTAAAAAACTCATAATAGTGATGATTTAAGATTTGGGAGAGAGGGACGGATATGTATAGCATTTATCTACTCCTCAATCCCAAATCAGATTAATAGTTCATTTGATACATTCGATTGTAGCGTAGGGAGAGGGATAAATCCTTATGGTTCTTTTGAACAAGCGTTTAATAATAATAACAATGTTATCTCCTTCTTTAGATAACCGTGCTTTTAGGTATTCCTCTACTCCTGCTGATGACTTTACTCGAATAATTCGATAAAATTGATTTTCCATAGTTTGATGGTTTTGAGTTGTTGAAATCGAATTAATATAATATTCTTTAATTTCAACTTGAACTAATTTAATATTTGGTTCGTTGTTATTTTAGTTGTTTATAAATTTGTTTCTAATATTTAAACGTTAATGTTACTTATTTTGGATCGACAGAAAATGGACAAAAAACGAACAAAATATGGACAAGAATGCAAGGAAGTATAATCATCCATTCTACCTTGAACTTTTAAAGAAGTTGGTAATTTTAGAGTTCAAAGGGAGACCTCATGAAAAATTACAAGGTGAGGATTTTACCATACTTTCAA
>CAYLSF010000494.1:0-5847 GCA_964385675.1 uncultured Saprospiraceae bacterium | reverse complement strand
AACATTACCCAAACTATCTAAATTCAAAGCAGCAGCAGACCAACCGTAGTTCAGACGTGTGCTCTTCCGATCTAACATTACCCAAACTATCTAAATTCAAAGCAGCAGCAGACCAACCGTAGTTCGCATTGTATTGTGCTTTCACTTGAATCCAATCTAAGGCAGGAATTTTCTTAAATGGTAAGGTATAACTCGCAGAAAGCGTATGTGTATAATTTTTAGTCCGCCCAAATCTTCGTAAATTTTCACGGATAATTTGACTTGCCGCATCATCAGATGGTCCTACGGGTTCGTCAATTACCGCATTGTTGTTTGCATTAAAATTGAAGTTTAAGGCTCGGGATAAATTCCATTGCAGACCATACACTCTATCCCATGTAAATCGCTTATCATACCATGTACTATTCGCTACATCTCCTGCAAAGCGGTAAGTCGTCTCAGCATATCGACGGTTTAAGCTAGTATTAAAAGTCAAAGAATTTGGAACAGGATTAAAATTGAAATCTTTAATAATATTCCAATATTTACTCTTCTTTTTAATGAGCTTTTTAAATGGTGTAATATACTTCGCTTGTGAAGAGTAGGTATAATCCAATGCACCTCTATATTGACGACTAACATCATTTTCGATTGTCGGGTCACTTTTTTCCGTCTCTGTAAAAGCGGCCGTAACACTAATGTTCTCTATATCCCATGGTTGTGGTTTTTTCTCACCGTTGGTTCGTTCCTTCCGAATATTGGTCAAGTTAACACTTCGTATAGAAGTAATATCTTGTGCCTGTTGTCGAAGACTATCCCGTTTCGTTATATCCGATTCCGCATCTAATAAATCTTTTAAAGGAATATCATATTTATACGGATCATATTCGGGCGTTTTATACGTTTCTGATAATTGAGCGTATAAGGGTAGTCTAATTCCCCAATCTTTCGGGAAAAATTTACCTAATTGGAAATTACCTGCCACGTCATATTGTAAGATTTCTTCCCGTTGACGTTCTGCCACTCTTTGTTCCAACTGTCCCCAACCGATACTAGAGTAATTACCAGAAAGCGTTACATTCATAAAATCTGCACCTGTAATGTCGAGTCTAGCACGACCTGCATAACCTCCTCTTTGGTCAAATCCTGTTACTCTCAATTCATTCACCCAAACTTCTGCACAGCGAGGAACACCATCATCTGTAGCATTACGCACCCCTATCATCATTCCTTCCATCAAGCCTAAATCTGGATTTCCTTTAATACGAACGATATTCTCTGGTTTTTCAGGATCAACACTTTCATAAGGTGTTAGTAAAGAAGCGCCTGCTTGATCTCGTTCTACTTTTAGATTGGTTAATACCTCCAATAAGAAATCAACATTATTGGCCTCTGGCCATATTGCATTCTGAAAGTCAACAAAGTTTGGAGCATTTTCATCTGGTACACCACTCGGCAGATCTTCGGGACGAGTCATGGTGAGCGGAATCTCATACTCATAATAGTTATTTTCAAAATCACTCCCCAATCGGACAAAGATTTTCATATCTCCAGGATCTAAGTCATCAGGTGACTCTGCGTGTACAAACATCTTTAACCGTTCATACACCCGCATATCTATATTCAGTATTTTAAATATACCTCGGGCATCTCCATCTTGCAAGTCACATACATTAATGGCTAACGACTGCTCATTTTGAAGAGCATCTGTTACGGTTCCAATTGTTCTTTCACGTTGTACATTTGGTGGCAATACATAAGGTATTGGAAACTTTCGACTATTTTCTTCAATAGAAACCGCATTTAAATCAAATTTAGTAGAGTTACCATCATCCCCCGGTGTAAAGATTCCACTACCTAATAGGTTTCTTCTGTATCGTCTCCATTGATTACGCACTAACGCCAAACGTGCAAAACGTAAAATAACAGGTGTTTCAAACTCTTTTAAATATAAACGAATAAAGCGTATGGAACGAAAATCTTGAATCCCTCCAAATCGACTTGTAAACTGCTCTACAGGTACACGGAATTGATACCATTTTTGACCCGCCACTTCCTCTATTTCTGAAGTGATAAAATTACTTAAAGCCAATTCATCTTGACCATTATTAGTCAATGGAATTTTATATTGGAAATAAGCCTCTGTTTCATTTAAGGTATTATCCCTATTAATATCCTCTGCATCAGGAATATTCGTTGCCGCTGATAAAGTATTTTGATTTTGCGGTGATTGTGAGTTTCCTTGATGATTATTAAATTTTCGATACCGAAGTTCTATATCTGGATTATCCCCAAATTGTTCATCATTATAATAAACATAATTATCATTAGAAGGGTCTTCTGTTGCGGTTTGTAATGCGTTAGGACCTACCACGGTAGCCAATTCATTTAGATAATCTTGAAAATGATTGCGTTCTCCTTCGTCATTAAATCCATCTAATCCCACATCTTGCGACTCACGAGTAACAGGATCATTATCAAAAGCATTTGTGATGGCTTGTGTACGAGGTACAACGCCCCAACGAGTTGTATCTGTTCGAGTATCTGAACCCTCACGAGGCAAACCATTTTCAAAGAAATTACGAGAATCTCGCATCACATCTTCTGAGACATTTCCTAAGTTGATGTATAAATCTCCGCCATTTCCACCTACGCCGCCAATGAATGGATTTAATAACCAAAATTCAATAAACTCAATATTTGCTGTTTCAAAGTTATTGGTTTGAATATCACGCATAATTCCACCCCATCGTGTTTCGGGTTCTGCTAGAGAACCGTCAGATAATACCCCAGCGGAGGTAGAGGTTCCTGCTGCATCAAAATTATAAGGGCCTCTTTCCGTTGGATAAAATGCTAAGTCTAATGGTCGAATATCAATATTTTGACCAGGTAGAATTGCCCTATTGGGAAAAACCTCTTGTTCTCGTACCAATCGAGTATATGGATTATTATTATCCCCGTTGAGTCGTAAGGTTTGATCAATTTGATACCAAGAGAGCTTTGCACGATTCATACCATATTGCAACGAATCTACTAAACGAGCCTCTGGAAATAGGTTATTATCAGGTACACTTGATAATACCCATGCTGTGGCAGGTGTTCTTAAATCAAAAGCACTTGAACTTCCCTCAAAGTCATCCAATAAGGATGTACCACCTTGATCATTTCCTTGGTCAATTACATCATTATAATTTGGACGTAACCACGCACCTTCAGCAGAGAAAGCAATGTTTGACGGTGCTTTTGTTTGAATACCTGGTATTCCATCAATGAGTCGGGTTAGCCAAGGCGCTTCTTCTGAAAACTCTACATCTAGACCATATACACTATTTGAAATAGGATCGTCTCCAATATTTACTTTCTGTGTAAACGGTCGCTCAGAAAGTCGCATATAGGTACCTCCTATCGTAAAATTATCATTTATCCAATAGTCGAGTCGTGTCCCTATCATGGTTCGGGTTTGGAAACTAAAGAGGGCATTATCCTCAAAGGAAACGTTTATGGGCGTCCCCGAATTTAGGACGGCTTCATTGATAATTTTAATCCGTCCAATATTATAATCTACATCATAATCCTGACCTTCTACCAATCGAACCCCTCCCGCATTTACAATCACAGATCCTCTGGGAATATTAAACGCACCTAATGAAATTTCAGAAGAGACACTGGATTTGTAAGTACCTTTTATAATATATCTATTGAGTTCTGGATACTCTCGGGCGACGAATGCCGTTGAGTCATATAATTGATGATAGACATATTTGGCTATCAAATTCTGTTCATTCGGATCAAATTGTGCTTCGAGGGACTCCCCAAAGGGTTCGAGCACGGGGAAGATAATTCGACCATTTCGAGGATTAATCGTCACGCCAGGCACAAAATCAAATGCACCATCTTGAATTGGATCGTTTAATCGGTTTAAGTTATCCAAGTTCAAAATATTAATTAACGGACGACCTGCTATATTAGTACCTTCAGGAATAAAACGCTTAACTGCACCACCTGGATCTTGATAAAAAACATCCAATCTAAAATCTTGCTGATTCACTTGATATGCCCCAATAGAATAGATATTCTTCATCATCAAATCCCAAATCGGTAATTCAACATTGGGTGTTGAACTTTTTAGCATTTTCAAGTAGAGTACACTCAAGTTTTCTGGATCAATTGGTACGTCTTGTGCAAATTCACCCACTTGATAGGTTGCTCCGTTATAGTTATATTCAAAAGCGACCCCCAGTACATCATCTGGTTGTAAAGTTAAATTCAATGAAATATAGCCTAAGTCTGGATGAAAAGTATATTCTGATGGAGCTAGTTTTCTTGCTCTTACTTTTTGGAAATCTTGGATTTGAGTCATTCCAAACATACCACTTTGCAGCATCGACACTGCATTATCTAATTCTCTCACCGCTGGATTTGCCAATAAAGTAGAATAAATCGGATTTGATTCATTAGCAGGCAAAGGTGTTGTTCCGTCTAACTCCGCAGCAAATGGTGTTGCGGGTGGCTGAAAAGCAGGATTATTAGTGTGCATGTGACTTGCCCTTCCTTCCCCTAAATCTGAAAATGCAACCACATCCCGTACACCTTGTGTGGAGTTCCGAGTATTCGTAACCCATACTTCTATTTTTGTTATTTTAAATAAAGTGTTGACTTGCGGTAAATTACGTAACGCATTTTCGTATTTGGAACGATTGTATTGAGACATAAAGAAGTGCCTATTCTCATCGTATTGATCCGCAGCCACTTCAAAGTTTTGTTGTTGTGCTCCACCTTGAATTTGTAAGGTTTTCTTTTGAGATTTAGATTGAGAAATTACCGATGTAATTCCCAATCGTCCAAATTGTAATTCGGTTTTAATACCAAATAAACTTTGAGAACCTTGAATTAAGGTACTTCTCAACGGTAATGTTACGTTACCCGCTTCTATCTTTTGTATAATCTGATCTTCGTCTCCTGTAAACCCTAACTTCATTTGATTATCAAAATCGAAAGTAGCCTGTGTGTTATAACTAGTGGATAATTTTAATTTATCTCCAATTTGCCCAATGACATTCATTTGAATATTCATATCAAAATCAAATCCTCCTTGACGACGTTGACGCTCTGTCAGAATTGGATTATCCACTCTTTGCCAATCCCCTCCAAACGTCAAATCAATGTTACCTTGCGGACGAATAGAAATTTCCGTTCCTCCAAATAGTCGGTCAAATAAATCTTTTTGTTCATCAATATATTGCAAAGAAGGGTCTTGCCCTCCTCCTGATGAAGTCTTCCCTAATTGCTTAAAATAATCTTTACGTTCTTTCTCTAAAGACCATTTCAAATATTCTTCAAAAGTCATGTAAGTAGCTGGTCGATAATAATTATCCCCAACCTTCTCTCGGATAATATATAATCCTGTCTCTGGATCATATTCTACCGTTTGATCTATTGCAGAGGGATCATTCAAATCAAAAGGATTGTTTTGACCATCATTGATGTAATCCCCATTTCGTTCTTCAATAGGCGGTAACGTATCTATTGTAGTAACAGATGGTGCCATATCATCTTCAAACGCTAAATTGTATGGTGTGGAATAACCTGCAAATACGGCTGAAGCATTCAACCATAACAGTACAATCATCCACCAATTTCTTCTCATTGGTAAGTATTCTTTATACATAACACAAACAGGGTTGCTTTATATTTTCGCTATAAAGATGTCAAATGACTTATTACCAATTTCTTCTCATTGGTAAGTATTCTTTATACATAACACAAACAGGGTTGCTTTATATTTTCGCTATAAAGATGTCAAATGACTTATTACCAATTTCTTCTCATTGGTAAGTATTCTTTATACATAACACAAACAGGGTTGCT
>CAYLSF010000493.1:0-5854 GCA_964385675.1 uncultured Saprospiraceae bacterium | reverse complement strand
TGGTTTAATGCAGGGGTTACCTGTGTAGGAATGGGGTCAAAAATGATTTCTAAAGATATCTTGAAAAATGGAGATTTTGAAACATTGGAAAATCGAGTACGAGATGCTTTGACTTTAATTGCAACATTGAGAAAATAAGAGAAACTACTACACTGTAAGATTGAATATTGCCTTAATTATTAAACCACGAATAGGAGCAAATATCCTAACCATATAATGGAATATACCACTAAAAAATATTCCCAAGTAATTACCTATTGGATAGTTTATTTAAAACCTATTCATTAAAAATTAATTCATGAAATTTTTGTTACAAAAGCAATTTTTAACGTTTAGTCTCGTCTTCTTATCCTTACAGTTAACGGCTCAAACCATTACATGGGATGGTGGTGCTGGAACTAATAATTGGGTAGATGCAATGAACTGGAGTACAGATGCTGTACCAAATTCAAGCGATGTTGTTGAAATTTCTGGCTCAAGTTCTATCGTTACTTTTACCGGAACGACTACAGTTCAATCTGTTGAAATAGCTTCTGGTGCAACATTAACTATAGCTTCTGGTGCAGTATTAAATATTGACGGAGCAAGTGCCGACCATGGACTTGAAACAACAGGAACAACTGGAACAATAACGAATAACGGTACTGTAAATATTACTAACTCAGTGGGCAAAGATGCTGTCTATAGTAAAGGTACTTTTGATAATAATGGTACAATTAATGTCAATGGAAATGACGGTATTGGAGTTTATGCACAATCAGGTATTTTTAACAATAATTCTGGTGGAATTATAATGATAACAAACGTACTTGGTTCTGATGATGACTATATTCGTACAGATAATAATGGTTCTGATTTAGCAACATTTAATAATGCTGGAACTATCACCTTAACTATCACAAGTGGAGACCACGGAATTTATGTCAATGATGGCTCTACATTCAACAACACTAATATTATTAATATTACTTTAGATGGTGCTGCTACGGCAGGAGATGAAGCAATATCTATTGAAAATAGTGGAATCTTTAATAATAACTCTGGTGGTGTTCTCACAATAAATTCAAGCCAGGATAATGGCATTGTTACGAAATCCAGTGGTAGTATAAATAATAACCTTGGTGCAACAATAAATATTGATGCTGTTGATAATGATCAGATATCAATGGATGCGACTACAAGCTTTAATAATTCAGGAATTATTAACTTAACGAATGGTTCAGATATAGGTTTATATATTACCGATGCTTCTGTATTTACTAATACTGCTACTGGACAGGTGAATATTTCAGGTAACACTAATTATTGTATTCAAGTAGATGCTAATAATAGTACTGGCGGTATTGTAAATAGTGGTACAATTACAACAACAGGTGGTAAAGATGGTTTGCGTTTACAGGAGTTAGGAAGTTTTACGAATAATGCTACAGGAACTTTAGACATTAATACGCCAAACGAAGATGCAATTAATTTTCAATCATCTGGAGGTACTTTTACAAACTCCGGAATGGTAGATATATCAAATGCTACAAAAGAAGGTTTAGATATGAGTGCAGGGACATTCAATAATATGAATGGTAGTACATTCAAAGCTATTGATTGTGCAGAGGATAATATTGAAATTAATGGAACATCAGTATTTAATAATGATGGTACAGTTCAAGTTTCAAGAACTGGTGCAGATGGTTCAGGAAGAGATGATATTGAAATAAATGGAGCAACATTCACAAATACAGCTAATGCTATGATTGTGCCTGGTACAAGTCCAGGAGATATGGAGATTAGAGGTGACTTTAATTTAGGAGCTGCAACTTGTGTTTTTGAGATTGGAGGAACAACACATACGACAGAATTTGATAGAATAGATAATATTGAAGCATTTACGTTGACTGTTACAGCTAATTCTAAAATGCACCTAGATTGGGGAGCTTATATTCCGACAGTAGGTGATAAATTTAAAGTAATAGATGGAAAGAGTACAAGTACACTAAGCGGTACTTTTAATTTAGCAAATGTCACTACCTCTAATTCTGATATTATTATTCAATTAAATTACACAGCGACTGAGGTAGAAGTTGAAGTAACCAACGTCGTTCCTGTAGAAATGACTTACTTTATTGGAGAACAAACGGAGGAAGGGAACCTATTACAATGGGAAACAGCTACGGAATTAATTAACGAAGGTTTTGAAGTACAAAAAAGTATCAATGGAAGGGATTGGGACGCAATCGGATTTGTAGAAGGTAATGGAACCACTATAGAAGTTAGTAGCTATGAGTTCTTAGATGAAAACGCTGATGAAGTAAACTATTATCGCTTAAAGCAAATGGATCTTGATGGTGCTTTTGAGTATTCAAAAATTATTATGCTTACGTCTAAAAGGGATGTTAAAGCTAAAGTTCGTACATATCCAAATCCTGTACAAGAGCAATTAGTTATAGAAGGCTTTACTGGAATTTTGACGGTTTATAATTTATTGGGGCAACCTATTAGAGCTTTTCAAGTGGTGAATGAATTTGAAACTTTATCTCTATATGATTTAGATGCAGGACACTATTTACTAGAAATGAGAGGAAATGATGGAGTAATATCCACACAAAAGATTATTAAAGAGAACTAAAATAAGTGTAGCTATTTTAGCGAGTTTGTCTGTAAGATGATTCTTACGGGCAAACTCATTTGTGCGTTAGTTGAGTACAAGTTTTTATTTTTTTAAACTTAAAAAATCAAATTATGAAACGTCTATTACGGCAATTATTTTTTTCGCTCACCTTGATAGGACTAAGCTTTCAAGTCAACGCAGCCACCGTAACTTGGGATGGTGGTGCAGGTACGAATAACTGGACAGATGCTATGAATTGGGATACCGATGCCCTACCTACCGCATCTGATGATGTTGACTTAAATGGGGCTACTGTAGATTTAACTGCAAGCACTCAAGTACAAAGAGTCTATGCAGGTGGTAGTTCCGTCTTAACCATTAGTGCTGGAGTCACTTTAACCATCGACGGTTTTGCAGGAGATGATGATGGACTAGAAGTTCAAACTTCTGCAACAGTTGTCAATAACGGTACAATTGCCATTTCTAATATAGATGTGGGGAGTACTAATGCAGATGGATTGTATAGCAAAGGAATGTTTACGAACAATGGTACAATTACCATTGATGGCGCTGGTCAACACGGTATCTATTTACAAGGCGGTACTTTTATCAATAATGCTGGTCAATCTATCACGGTTTCTAACTATGGTCAAGGAGACTCAGGTGCAGATGGTATCTATGCAGATGATAATGGTGGTGCGGGTTCTACATTAAATAATAATGGAAGTATTACCGTCAATATGCCAGGTTCAGATGATGGTATGTATGTAAATGATGGTTCTGTTGTCAATAATGCGGGCATGATTACTATTGGTAGTAGTGGTAGTGGTGACAACGGTATTCGGGTAGATGATGCAGGTATTTTTAATAACAATACTGGTGCTACTTTTGTCATTAACACAACACCTGATGACCAGTTATTCTTAGATAATACTGGAGCATTTAATAATGATGGAACCGTTAACTTAAATAATGCTGCTGATGTCGGTCTGTACGTTACAGATGATGGTGTATTTACGAATAACTCAGGTGCAGCTGTTAATATTTCGGGTTCTTCTAATTATGCCGTACAAATTGATGCAAATAACAATGCAGCAAATATTGTAAATCACGGTGCTATCAATATTAACGGAGGTAGTAATGATGGTGTGAGAATGCAAGAAGCTGGTGTATTTAATAATATGACTACTGGTGCATTAAACATCACAAACGCTGGAGATGAGGGTGTTCAAATAGATGATGGAGCTACTCCTGTTAGTACTTTTAACAACAGTGGCGCAATCAATATTACAACATCTACTGACCATGGTATGGAAGTATTCGGAACATTCAACAACATGACCACAGGTTTATACAATGCAGTAAACAGTGGTGATGATGGTATTAGAATGAGAAATTCAGGAGTGTTCAATAATGATGGTGCTATCAGAATTAGTGGTTCTGCTTCTGAAGATATTGAAACAGACGGAACAGCTTTTACCAATACAGCGACAGCAACCTATGCGCCAGGCGATAATGGTGTTGGTCTAATGGAAATCAAAGACGATTTTGATTTAGGTGGGGCTACCGTTACATTTGAGGTTGGTGATACAACTCCAGGGGCTTATGATCAAATTCAAAATTTTTCAGCAGGAAATACTATCACAATTTCTAATGCAAAAATGCACTTGGATTGGGGAACTTCTATGCCTAGCGTTGGCGATAAATTTAAAGTTATAGATGGATCAGGTGATGTAATGGGTAATTTTAGTGCTGTTACTAGTTCTAATCCAGATATCATGTATTCGGTAACCAATGATACGACTGAAATAGTAGTAGAAGTTACAGGTGTAAACAACCCTAATATGGTTAACATCACATTTGAATTAAATGTAGCGACCCTTGGAGCAAATGTTTCTCCAACAGGTATGTATATTGGTGGTGGTAGTGGATTCGGTGGGCCTACCGATAACCCAATGACTGATCAAGGTGGTGGTATTTGGACGATTACTTTCCAAAAGGCTATTGGCTTTTCTAGTCATTATACCTTCATTAATGGTGATGGAGGATGGGGCTTTAAAGAACAAATAGGTGGATTGCCATGTGCTGATCCTAACAACTTTAATGATAGATTCTTACCGGGTATTTATTCTGATACTATCGTAAAAGCTTGTTTTGGTACTTGTGATAGTGATGGTACGTGTACGATTGTTGCAGATTCAGTAGATATTACCTTTATGGTTAATACTTCTAGCATCACAGTAGATCCAACTGGACTCTACTTAGCAGGGGGGGGTAATTTTGGCGTACCTGGCGATAATCCATTAACGGATATGGATGTAGATGGCGTTTATGAAATAACGGTCAGAAAGCAAAAAGGATTTTCTAGTTTTTATATCTTCTCGAATGGCGATGATGCTGGTTTTGGTCAAAAAGAACAAATTGGTGGATTACCATGTGCCGATCCTAATAACTTTAATGATAGAACATTACCTGCGGTTTATTCAGATACTACGCTGATAACTTGTTATGAAACTTGTGCTACAGATACCACTTGTTTCACAGCACCTCCAACGCAAACTAAGCCATCTTTGCCAATTACTTTTGAAGATACGGTTAATATTGATTATAATTTTGCAGATTTTGGTGATATTAATACGCCTTACATGCCAACTATGGTCGTAGTTGATCCAACAGATCCTAATAATTTAGTAGCACAAACCACTAAACCTATGGGTTCTCAAGTATGGGCAGGTACCGTATTGGGTGGAGATGGTCTAACAAGTGCTATTCCCTTTACAGCAACGAATCAAAAAATGTATGTAGATGTGTGGGCACCAAATGCAGGTACGCCTATCTTATTAAAGGTGGAAGATGCTGCTAATGATCAGATTTTTGCAGAAGTACAAGCAACGACAACCACAGGAGGAGCATGGGAAAATTTAGAGTTTGATTTATCTCAATCTACAAATGGAACTATTGATCTAAATAATACTTATGACAAAGTTGTTATTTTTTACAACTTTGGTACAGCAGGTATGAATACAACTTATTATTGTGATAATGTAGCTTACGGACAACCCTATACTAGCACAAAAGGGTTGGAAGTTGATGCTAGCTTATTTGCTATTCAGCCAAACTTAGTACGTGATTTTGTAAATATCACTTTTGGTGACAATGCGATCAATAAAGAGAAGCAATTAACTGTGGTAAATGCAATTGGTCAAACTATTGAAAATAGAACAATCAATAATGACGAAATCTACACATTAG
>CAYLSF010000492.1:0-5861 GCA_964385675.1 uncultured Saprospiraceae bacterium | reverse complement strand
TGGCTTTTTAGAATGTTTGATTGTGGAAAAAACTATAGAAAAGGGTACAAGATAATTTTTGACAGAATTTGAGTGAAAAAGAAACACAGATTATACGGATAAAACGGATTATACAGATAAGAAAAATCCGTTTTATCTATATAATCCATGTTACTTTTAAAATAAGTAGCTGATTATGAAAATATTTCATTTCCATAGGGATAAATACGGTAAGGTTTTACAAATGGATTTTGGGCGATTAGAGGCGACTAGAAACTTCTTCTTTGAACCTGAAGTACATTGTACGGACTTTTTTGAGATTTTGGTTTTGGTGAAAGGAAATGGAACACTCTTTTTAGATACGGAAAAAATTGAGCTTCAAAATAGTCAGTTTCTATTTATTTCTCCGTTTCAAAAGCGTCGTTGGTATGTGGATAGAAACAAGTTGGAAGGATTCTTTTTAATATTTGAAAAGGATTTTTTAAGTGAGTTTTTTGCGGATAAATTATTTGTTTATCGCTTACAGTATTTTTATAACCATGTGGTTAAAACGCAATTTGTTCCGAATACTCGACTCTTTTCTTTTAAGCATGATATTTTTGATGAGATTGCTTATGAAATTCAAAGTTACCAAAAAGACTCCCCTCATTTGCTACGCTCTATTTTATACTATATTTTGATTAAATTGAATCGGGAATTTTGTGCGTATCATCATCTAGAAAATGATACACAACTCAATAATGCAGCTTATTTATTTAAACAATCATTGGAACAAAATATTAGAACATACCAACAAGTGAATGACTATGCTCAATTATTAAATATTAGTCGAATCTCTCTCAATCAAGCGAGTAAAAAACAATTTGGCATTACGGCAACAGAAATGATCAAACAACGCCTTATTTTTGAAATTAAAACAGAACTCCTTTATTCTACCAAGACCATTAATGAAATTGCTTTTGACCTAAATTTTTCAGAACCTAATAATTTAATCCGCTTTTTTAAAAATAGAATAGGTGTTTCGCCTAAAGCATTCCGTGAAAAATAATCACTTATCAAATTGATAGTTTTTGAAAATGAATTGATATAGTCAAGAGGCTATTAACCAGTTACTTTTGTATTGTTGATTTTTTAATGCAAAAATTTGATTTAATCAATTTATTATGAAAAACGTATTGTCAATTTGCCTAATGGCGAGTATTATTTTATTCACTGCTTGTTCTCAACACAAAACGGAAGCACACGAAGATGAACAAGCCCAAAATTCAACAGAAATGAATGCGGAACAATTAAAAGCAACTGTACAACAATTTTATGATGCACTAAGCACTGCACCTAATGAAAATACGGCAACAGAAATTGGGGAATGGATGGCAACAGATTGGAATTCTACACCTACACCTGCTGGCGGGAAAGGATTAGAAGGTTTTGTGAAAACCTTGTATATGTTTCATGGGATGATTCCTGATTTGAATTGGGATGTGAAAGAAATGCTAGTAGATGGTAATCGAGTAACGGTTAGAAGTATTGCAACAGGAACACCGAATTCTCCTGAGGGTTATTTCTTCGGAGTGCCTACCGATGGTACAAAGTCTTTTGAAGTACAAACAATTGATGTACATACGGTAGAAAATGGAAAAATGACTATTGGATTTCATGTAGAAGATTGGCAAGCTGCTATACAACAGGTTTCTGCAAAAGTTGAGAAATAGTTATTAGTTAGTTGATTATCAGTAAAATGTATGTGTAGGTTTAATAAAAATAGAAGTTTGCAGAACTAAAAAGTAAATCAATGAAATTTTTAAATATAATATTCTTTTTAAGCATCATGAGTATCATTGCCTGTAATGATGATGATGCAGATGTAGCACCGATTGAAATAGGTTCAAGTGTAACGATTCGCAATACTTTACAAACGGCTGCGGATACCAGTCAAGGTGGAACAGGTGGGCAAGAAGTGCCGATTGAAGCCATTTTTGGTTTGCCTGATGGTACATTTGAATTGACAGCTACTGTTTCAAATCAAATTGAATTTGATAACTACTTAAACAACCTGTATGATGTTGATTTAAGTGAAAACAAAATTACGTACACCTTAGTAGCGGATCAAAACGATCCTGTGTATAGTAACTTCTTTAGGACTATTGAAGCAGGAACTTTTGATAGATATTATCTGACGTTTCCTAGTGGTCATAATATTACATCAGCAACTTCAAGCGATACTGCGGTTTCCCTTAATGTGGTGTCATCAACAGAGGTAGTTGTCGTAGTAGGGGAGGGCTGGAATTTTAATCCTGGTTCTACCTTTACGTTGACTTTACAATAAAATCTAGCTATAGATGTCAAGGCTGTTATGTTTTATAAACTTGAGCAGCCTTGTATTTATCAACGATAAAAAAAATAACCTTTCGATTTGAGTGGTTACTCATAATCTAAAAATATTTAAAATGAAGAAAATATCAATCTTATTATTGTTTGCCTTAACGCTAACAATAGTACAAGCACAAGACACTCAAAACTCATTTACTGTCGGTATCGATCCTTTGGTGATTGGCGTTCTAAGTGGATTTGAAGTTGAAGCAGGTTATAACTTTGGAAAAAATCGGGTGACCGTGGAATATTTAGGGGCAGATTTGCCTGCTGTTTGGGATAGTCAAATTGATGACTTCGAAAGTGTTTCTGCTGATATTTTTGAGTTGAGTTATAGTCGCTTTTTGAACGACAAGCAAAAAGGATTTCATTATGGTATTGCCTATTCTTTATTTTCAAACTATACTGTTACAAATGAAGCAGGGCAAAGTTTGGATAAAAATATTTCAAAAATAGGAATTCGCTTAGGCTATATGTGGTTTCCTTTTAAGAAAGCTAATTTCTTTATTGAGCCATTGTTTAATTTTGGACTCTTCTTGGGTAATGAAGAGCTAAACTTCGATGACGGCAGTGTATTTGAAGCTGGAAGTTTTGCTGGGAGTGGTCCTGTAATTCATTTGGGGTGGAAGTTTGATTTGTAAAATTGTAATATAAAAAGGATAAGCGATCATTATCTTGGAGGAGTGATTCCTATATCTCCTATATTCGTTTATACACGTTTTTTAGTGCTACTATTCCGTCGATTGAAGAACCCTTGATTTTTCTCTTGTTCAAAATGATATTTGAGTTCACCTTCTAAGGGATTTTGATTGCTTCTTTTTACTCATGTGACAATTATTTTTTCTAAGTTATAACTTTTTTAATTGACACACTTTTTTGAATACTTTCCCAAATCTCAAGTACCAAATCCCAAATCCCAATAAATGGAATTTGAGATTTGGGATTTATTTTTCCCTAAGCCCTTGGTACGTTATCTATATCCTTCTTTTTCTGCTTTGATTTTTTCTTGTTCTTAGGAATTTTATTAAAATAATCCCCTCCTTCTACAGTAATATCTAACTCTTGCAAATCTTTAAACCTCAACTTTCCTTCTAGACTTATCATCACAAATTCATCTACATCGTTGACAATGAGCAAAGCATTTGTGATTTTATCTTTCTTTTCCTTGATATATAAATTGATTTTAGTTGTGCCTTCTCGCACCATAATCAAATCCTCAAATTGATCTTTACGAATACTTCTGATTAGAGATTTATAATCTTCTTTGGTTACTAAATTTCCATCTTCCATCGTCAAGACTCGTAATTTTGAAATATGTTTGGCTACTTTTTTAGCATCGGGATCATCCGCAAACTTTGCAGCTAATTTAATTACCCATCCTTGCAATTTTACCGATGTAACATTTTCAAACTTCTTGTATTTATTATAAAAAGACTTTATACTCTTTTGGCTATATCCACTCAACGGCAATACGAATAAAGCCATAACGATTATTATATATTTCATACGTTTTTTGATTTTAGTTAATGAAGTTGTTTAATAATTCGTGATAAAATGATTAGTAACTGCTTGATAATCAAGACGAAGCTCATTTTTATTTTCGTAGCCAATCCCGATAGCTATCGGGAACGGGAATAAAAATAGCTGAAGTATTGGCTGTCAATGAGTTGCTAAGCGTTTATTAAAGAGTTTTTAAACAACTTCAATATAATACTGGATAAAAAATACTTATTACTTACTGCTTATTACCTATTCCCTTTACTACTGTTTCTTTATTTTATCCAAATGCTCCATTCCTCCTACATTCATATCGGACAGCTTCGAGATTTTATCCAAATCAATGTTTCCTACAAAACTAAGCATTACAAACTGATTGGTCTCTCCGACTAAGAGCAACAACTCTTGAATAATATCTTGACTTTCTTTGACCATAAATCGAACTCTAGTTTCTTTATCTCTTACGGTCATCAATTCTTCATACCCTTTTGTATCAATTGTTCTAATGGCTTCCTTGTAGTATTTCATACCGGTTAAAGTATCTTCATTTACTAAAATTCTTAGCCCTTTCAAATCGCTAATCACCTCCTTTATTTCAGGCTCAATATCATCTCCTCCTAATTTACCAATCATGCTAAACATCTTTGGGCTAATGTAAACGACTGTGAAACTTTCATCATCCATATACTTATCAAAGTACTTAGAAATAGCGTCAGCTTGAGCATTTACCATCATAGATACACTCATGAATAATAATATTCCTACTAATTGTTTCATCTTTTTTATGTTTTAATAATTTCAAAATTTAATTTATAAATAGCATAGTTATATAACCTTGTGCTGAATACTAACAACACAATCAATTGATATTCAAGATTTATTACTTAAACTAGTTGTACTAAATACGAAAACCTACCTCACTATTTTGATAACTTTTTCCGCTCTAGATTCTGTACAACCTGTAAATTGGTAGCCGCTACTTTAGCTCCATGATTTAGTTTTGAAGAAACCAACATTAAAGCGGCTTTTGTCTTTTCATAAGCCTTTTTAGCTTCTATCTTTTCCGCTTTCGTCAATGCTTGTTCTTGGTTCTCCATAGGCTGCATCCACCACACACTAATCAATAATAAAGCAATTGCTGCAGCAGCACTAATAGCTGTGTACCATTTTTTTCTCTGATAACCAATAGAGCGAATTGTGGCAGTCGTCTTTCTAGAAGATGATGTAATTTCCTCTACTGAAATATTAGTAGCTAGGGTCTCTTTAGCAGCTTCTTTATAATATTGAAATAAGGACTGAAACGGCTGCAAAGTAGCAGGAATATCCTGTTGTGTATTGAAATATTGTTTCAATACTGTTTCTTCTTGAAGCGTTGTTTCTCCTTCCCAATATTTATCTAAGAGCTGTTGGATATGTTGCGTATTAAAGTCCATAAGATTCGGCTTTTAATAATTGTTCTCTAATGGTTTTTCGTGCTCGAAATAAATTGACTTTTACCTGATTGACGTTAATCTCCAAAGCATCTGCGATTTCTTGATACGTCATGCCTTCAATATCTCGCAATTGCATCACCATTTTTTGTTTTGGTGGCAATGCCTCCATCATTTGATGAATTTGATTCACCGTATCACTCATTTCCGCTGCCTTATCAGGAGTTGTTGTACTTGTTTCCATATTGTACGTTGCGTCTAAGGATACCATTTTACGATGTTTTGAGCGTAATTTATCAATCGACAAATTTTTAGTCATTCGCATGCACCAGGCTTCTACATTAGCATATTGAGCCATCTCTGCTCGCTTATGCCACATTTTGATAAATACTTCTTGTACCACATCTTGAGCTTCTGCTGAGTCGCCCACAATTCGATGTGAAAAACGATATAGTTTATCTTTAATAGGTAAAACCTGCGTTTGAAATTCTTCTAGTAAACTCATTTCACCAACAGGACGATTGGTAATAGGAAAGGTTACAAAGGTTTTGGATTTTTTTTTAAATTTAATTTTAAAATTCCACT
>CAYLSF010000491.1:0-5864 GCA_964385675.1 uncultured Saprospiraceae bacterium | reverse complement strand
TTTTAGGTAGAGTCGTAAAGCGTTTTAATGCCGAAAGTAACAAGAAATATAATATTGAAGATTTACCAAAAGGGATGTATATTATTAGATTATTAGATGCTAATCAAGATTTGATTTCTACTAAACGAATCAATAAACGCTCCTGAATCAATTAAGAATTAAAATTTACAAATTTTATATAAAGAGCGAGATTTTCACATTGAAAATCTCGCTCTTCTGTTTTTAACTAATAACTAGGGTTTAAAACTCCACGCCTAATGCTCTTAAATCGTTTGCTAACTGCTCTGAAGATTTAAAGTGAATACAATAGATTCCTGTATCAATTGAGCCTTTTACATTTTTTAAACTATCGTCTATAAATACAGCAGTTGATTTTTCAATATTGTAGCGTTCCGCAATTAGATTATAAATTCTCGGATCAGGTTTTTTCATCATTTCCTCTCCAGATACCAATATCCCTTCAAAATATTGCAAAAACTCAAAGTTTTCTAAAGCATACGGAAAAGTTTCCCGTGACCAGTTTGTTAGAGCGTATAAACGATATTTTTTATCTTGATGTAATTTGGTTAAAATATCAACTGTCCCTTGTATTGCACCATCTAACATTTCTGTCCAACGAGCATGATAGGCTCTAATTTCATTTTCCCATTTAGGGTGTTGCTCTACTAAAATTCTAGTCGCTTCTGCCCATGTGCGTCCTGCATCTTGCTGTTCATTCCAATCATAAGTCGTAATGTTAGCTAGGAAATACTCCATTCGTTCTTCATCCTTAAAGATTTTACGGTACATATTTCGAGGATCCCAATTGATTAACACGCCTCCTAAATCAAATATTATGGTTTTTACAGTCATTTTTTAAGAAGTCAGAGATCAGACCGCTTCGCTGTCAAAAGTCAGAGAATCTAATAGTGAAGTGACCTGATTTATATAATCTAGTGATTAAATTTTGCTAAATTTTCTTGTAGTCGCAATAAGTATCTTTTTTTCAAATAATACCCTTTAATCTGATTTAAATTTTGGTTAAACTTTTCGGGATTACTATCAAACGCTCTTAACACAGGTTCTATCTCATTTAATAAAGCTGTTTCTTTTGCAGCTACTTCTGCCTTAGTTTTTTTAAATGCCTCCTCTTCAAAGTCAAACTCTAATTCCATCAACGCTTCATTAATATCCATCATTTCCATTAAAAAGAGCTGTGGTATTTTATTCTTACCTTCTTCTGCTAATGCCCCCTTCAGTTCAAGGATATATTTCATCCGCTTATCAAAATTAGATAGCGTTTTGTAAGCCTCATTATTTAGAGTAGATAGTTCTAATACTTCCGCTTGTTTTTCTTCAGACTCCAACGTGTAAAAATCTGGATGATACTGTTTACTTAATTTATAAAATTGCTTTTTCAAAGCTTTCTCCTCCAAGAAAAAGGCTATAGGAATCTTATAAAATTCAAAATAATTCATTTTAACGATTTAAGGTGTGAGGTTCAAGGTGTAAGGTATTTTATAATGAAAGCCTTTTTGATAAATTATCAAAAAGGCTTTTTATAATCGAATGTTTAATTGCTAATTAAACTAATCACTAAAACTAATCAATCCATCCCAAGCCACGTAATAAGTCTAATCCATTTGCATATAAAACCAGCCCAAATACAATGACAAATCCAACAATAGTCGCATATTCCATGAACTTATCGCTAGGCTTACGTCCAGTAATCATTTCCCACAGCAAGAACATCACATGACCACCATCTAAGGCAGGAATCGGTAACAAATTCATAAAGGCTAAAATCAAGGATAAGACAGCCGTCATAAACCAGAAATTTCTCCAATCCCAATCATACCCAAACATTTTACCAATAGAGCCAAATCCGCCTAAACTCTCTGACGCTTCGACTTTCCCTCTAAACATCTGCCCAAAAGCATTGATTTGAACATACAAAAACTCTAAGGATTTATCAACGCCTGAAATCATCGCATCACCAAAACCATAAGTCGTTACATCTTCTGTATAGTACTTGTTCGGTGCTATCGGTAATACGCCAACTAATCCTTCTTCATCCACTTTCATTGCTAAATTAGCCGTATCCGATTCATTTCTTAGCACCATGACGTTAATCTCTTCACCTTTCTTAGATTTTAGGTGCGTTCTAAATTCATCAAAATATTGAATAGACTTACCGTCAACTCCAATAACTTTATCATTTTTCTTCAAGCCTCCTTTTTCAGCAGCCTTTCCTACAAACACAGAATCTGCGACAAAAGGAAATCTAGGGGTTAAAAAGCCCCCTTTATAACTTGCTAATTTACCCGTCAATTCTTCTGGAATCTGTACATCTCTTTGCGAACCGTCTCTTATTACCTGAGCCGTTTTGCTTTCATTTAAGAAAATATGTAATCTCAAACGACGCACACTTTCTACTTCTTCGTTATCTATGGATAGAATTTTATCGCCTGTCTTGAACCCTAATTTCATCGCAAATGAATCTGCATGAAAGCCGTACTTATCATTGACTTGTTGAATCGGCAATTTTGATTCCCCCCAAGTAAATAGCACCATTCCGTAAATCAAGAATCCCAAGATAAAATTCACCGTTACCCCGCCTAACATGATAATCAAACGTTGCCATGCTGGTTTAGAGCGGAATTCATATGGTTTTGGTGGTTCTTTCATCGCCTCCGTATCCAATGATTCGTCAATCATCCCAGATATTTTCACATATCCACCCAACGGTAACCAACCGATACCATACTCTGTCTCCCCTATTTGCTTTTTAAATAAGGCAAAATACGGATCGAAGAATAAATAAAACTTTTCAACTCTTGTATTGAATAATCGGGCAGGTAGGAAATGACCAAATTCGTGTAAAACGATTAGGATGGAGAGACTTAAAAATAATTGCCCTAATAATATTAATGTACCCATTAATTTTTGATTGTTAAATTGTTCTGATTGCTAAATTGCTGTCTGTAAATCTGTGTTTAAATTCATCATTCCAACAATGAAACAACATCTATGTCTTTTTTAAGTTGACATTTTTTAAAATTAAAGGGCAAAGGTACGAAAAACCAAGACGAAATACATGATATAACGATACATATTGGATATATGATTTTGGGTTAGGACAGCTCAAAATCATATATCCGCGCTGATTTATTTCTCCTTTTGCTCAATCTCCCACTTGATGCCCCAGCGTTTCACATAGTCTTCAATTGGCCCTAATCCCACTTCTTTACGTCTTTGATTGACATATTCTGGCTCAAAGAGATCCGCCACATAATATGGCGTATCGGCTTTTTTATGGATTTGAGAACCATAAATTTGTTGTTTGCCTTCTCTAAGATTCACCCTATCAATCAATAAAGCTAAAGAACGCCAGCTTGCCTCTCCATTGTTTGCAGCTTCCTTCATTAGGGGTAAATATTTCTTTTGCACCTCTATATCGGCATGTTGAATAACTAAAAACACCGTTCCTGCCGCACTGCCTTTGATAACTGATTTTTTAGGCCATCCTTGTGTGTCTATTAGTTCAGAAATACGCTCTACATTCTTTTCATTAATCTTATGCTTCAATTCCCACAATGCACTAACGATTGGCGATTGCCATCCCAATTTTTTATCGGCTATATCCAAATGATAATAAAAAGCTTGATCTTTTATCTTCATTCGCCATAACTCTTTGGATAATTCAATATCTTGATATTTACCATGTTTAGCTTCTATCCGTTCAACCAATTCTGACTCAATAGTTTTCCATCTTTCATCTTCTATCAAAAAGTAAAAATCGGGATCATTCAAGGCTTGAACGGTGGAATCTTTCGCAATGGCAACTTTTAAGTATTTAAATGCCTTTTTTCGTTGCCGCTTTAAAGCATAAGAACACGCTAAATTATAGGTATTATGCCTATCTGTTGAGTCTTCTTCATATCGTTTTAGGTACTGTTCGATGGCTGCTTTCAATTCTCCTACTTCTCGCAAGGAATCTGCTTTTACAGTAAATGGACTTTTTTGACTGAAAATAAACGTTGGTAAACAAATGAATAGCAATAAACTTAATGAGATTTGATTCATGGTAAAATGAATTTTGATTAGAAAAATGAGTTTGGATATGCGTGATAGAAATAAGCATATTCCAAATAGTAAAGTTGTAAATTTTAATCGTTGTATTCGTAAAACGGGGTTAGGAAGGAAATAGATACAAGTGAATTTTGGAGATTTTTAAATTTAAAAAAAAGATTAATCCTCTACTTCTTCCTTAGGAAACACATCATTCAATTGAATTTCTAAGCCCTCAAATAATTCAGAGGTTAATATATCTTCATCTGTCAAAGGGCGACCTTTAGAAGTAAATTTTCCATCTTTTAAAACATAGATCAGAACAGTTTTATGATTGGGAGACACTATCCAATATTCTAACACTCCCGCAGCTTCATACAATTCAAATTTATCCCGCATTTCTCGCTTAGAATTACCTGGTGATAATATTTCCACCACCAAATCGGGAGCTCCTACACAACCCTGTTTATCTAATTTTTTAGCATCATACACCACACATAAATCAGGTTGAACGATGGTATTAATCTTATTACCTTTAATTTTATTTTTGGGCAAAGGCAACCGTACATCAAAAGGTGCATGAAATACATCACATTTTCTTTTTCTAAAATAAGAGACTAAGTACCAATGTAAATCACTTGAAATCCTTTGATGTGTCACATTAGGAGCAGCCATCGGAAAAATTATCCCTTTTAGCAACTCTACTCTTTCTTTAAATTGCCATTTAATATAATCCCCATAAGTATATTTTTGACTAAAATCTAACTGACTCAATGATGTGATTGCCATGATTTACTTTTTTAAGTGTAAGTATTTTGATATTTTAGCCTATACGCTTTACTTCAAATATACGTCTTTTTGTATTTTTTGGCAATTTTTATGTTTTGCAATACAACTATTTAAAAAAATCCGCATTCATCCGCCAGATCCGCATCTCCCGATAGCTATCGGGAGCGTTTCAATTACTCCTATTCGGTCAAACTTATAAAGGCACAACCGCCTTATCTACCAAATCCAAAAACTCCTCAATATCCAAATAATCCATAATCACATCTTGTGTACCTAATTTTTTCAAAAAATCCACATCCCCTTTGATACGAATACCAATTAAAGGTAAACTCAAATTTCTAATAGTAATAACATCCCATTTCGCATCACCAACGTAAACTATTTTTTCAAATTGCTCATGTATTGCCGTTGCCTTTTCAATAGACTCTAATACAATATTTTTACGTTCCCAATGTCCATCTGCATACGCATCAAACATTTTATCGTATTGAATACCAATATGTTCTAATTTTTGAACTGCTGAACCTTTCCATCCTCCCGTAGCAATACCAACAACATAATCAGGGTGTACTAACAAATAATCCGTCAATGCTTTTGAGCCTTTTACAGGTTTAAATCGTTCGGGGTAAGTTGCTAATTTAATACGCAATAATTCATTGTAATTATCCTCAAATTGTGTGGTTTGCTCTTTCGTAGGTTTCTGACCAAAAGTCGTTTCATAAGCCGCTTCAAAGATGATAGTATCAGAGACACTAGGATATTGACTCCAATCCATCGTAGGAATCGGTTGCCCAAAAGTATCTTGAAAGGCTTGTCCAAAACATTGACTTCCTTCTTTATTAGAGTCAAGCAACGTTCCATCCACATCGAAAATAATTAGCTTTTTTGCGGTCATTAAAGTCTATATTTCGTACGGTTTTAACAAATCTGCCATCTTCCTATCATTTGCCGATCTAGGTACTTTATTTTGTCCGCCTAGTTTACCTTGTGATTCCATATAGGCGATAAAACTTCCTTTTTTTAAC
>CAYLSF010000490.1:0-5873 GCA_964385675.1 uncultured Saprospiraceae bacterium | reverse complement strand
ATAATCTAAAATATTCTTATTTTTATTGTAAAAAAGGATATTTCATTGTAATACTATGAGTATAAGTGTATTTTTAGTTGATTAAATGTGTGTGTTTTAGAAAATTAATTAAAATGAGAACAATTTACTGGGGATGTTTTATGTCCCTTTTATTTACTAATTGTATTGGTACAAATACTATTTTAACAACGAAGCTAAAATCGACTTATCCATTATTCCCTGTTGTAGAACGAGGTGGTTTTGGTTACATTAATCAATTTGGTCAGACTGTTATTGAAGCTAAATATGATTTTGCAGCAGATTTTTTTGATGGACTGGCACGAGTTAAAAGCGATGGAAAGTGGTTCTTTTTAGATACATCTGGTCAAATAGTTATGTCTTTAGACTATCCTCTAGTTTATGACTTTCAAGATGGATTTGCTTTAGTTCAGTTAGATCAACCTAAATTATTTGAGAATACACAATTTGGACTAATTGATAAAAAAGGTCAAGTGAAAGTGAAGACTATTAGTTCAAAGTATTATAATTCTGAACAATTAAACATCAGTACGATTTATCATTTTCTTCTGGACAAATATCGAACTGAATCTAGCCAGAAAATTCAAAAAAAATATATTAATTTAAGCCATCATAAGTTGATAAGGAAGAATAATCAAACTATCATGGTTAATGAAGATGGAGATATTGTGAAAGCACTCTCGGATGGACTTCAATTTGGCTCTTTTCGAGAAGGTATGTTAGCCGTAAAGGAAGGAGATTATTGGGGATTTATGGATGAAGAAGGTCAATGGATGATTTTCCCACAGTTCGTTAATCCTAAACCCCCTGTATTTTCTGAGGGATTAGCCGCAGCATTAGAACCTAATACAAATAATTATGGATTTGTGGATAAAACAGGGCGTTGGGTGATTGAACCTGTCTTTGATGAGGTGAATACTTTTTCAGAAGGGTTAGCATCTGCACGATTAGGTTTTAAATGGGGGATAATTGATAATCAAGGAAAAATTATTATTCCTTTTAGTTTCGATGAAGAACTGTATTTTTTTAAAAAAGGACTTTGTAAATTTAAAAGACGAACTAAATACAATTATATCAATATTGAAGGAGAGATTATCTGGGAAGAAGTTATTCCTCAATAGAAATATTTTAGATACAAAAAGCCATGCTATTCTAACATGGCTTTCGTGTTACGTATTTTTTTTGCGAAAACTAGTACGCAAGGATGTAAATAAAAGATTATCTTTTTCCTAAAAACAAAGATCCAGCTCTTAATAAATATTAGATTAATTCGGTCTATTTGTGTTAGTTTACACGGTTTGCACGACGTAAAAAGTAATTAACCCCTCCTTTTCCAGTTAACTTGATCTCGTAGTTCTCTCCATCATCCATTTTAAAAACGACTTCTTTTTTCTTCATATCCATTAAAGCATCGTTGAAATCAATATTAGTAGAGTAAACACTTAGAATTCCTCCTCCAGCAGCAGCATTTCCATTAGCTTTCATACTTCTATAATTGAAATAATAATAATTTCCACCAGGAGATTCAATATAAAGATTCATTTCATCAGCTTGTCTGGTCATTCTAAATTCTACATGTCCTTTTAATTGCTTATTGATGAATTTATCTCCAATGTAAGAAACACCAATGCTTCTTCCTGTTGATAAAAAAGATTGTACTTCTGAATCCCAAACCATTTTTACATTACCTAAGAAAACAGTATATTGGTTAGATACCTCTTTGGGTAAATATAGTTTTTCGTATTCTTCTAATTCTTTATAAGTCTTTTTTAAGCGCTTTTCACTTGCTATAAATTCTGCAATGGCTTTTTTGAAGTAAGGTTCTTTATAATTTACATCAGGAACATCAAAATTGTTAGTTTCTAAGTCCCTAACTAATATGTTCAATAGCTTGGGAGGTAGTATAAAGTCTAACCCAATAGCTAAACTAAACTCTACTTTGGGCGTTCCATGGTAAGCTAAACCTTGACCTGCTACTTTTGTTTTGATATATTTTAACCTATCTGCCATTGTATATTGTCCTTCTGTAATGACCCTACCAGTAGGACTTTGGAATGTAATAACATTACCTGTATTACTACCTTTTAGGATTTTGGTAGAATCTCCAAAATAGAACTCGTCTTTTCCTTTATTATATTTTAAAATACCTTTTGTGTTAAAGACTTGACGATCTCTTCGGGAAGAAGGAGGAGTCAAAAGAAGTGTATAAATATCGGTAGAGTCTCTTCGTACTCTAATTCCTGCTTCTAGCTTTCGTCCATCTTCATTACGAGGTTCATTAAAATCAATGATGACATTTTTTTTATCAATGTTACTATTGATAGAAAACCATTGAGCATTTCCAAGTTTATCTGATAAAATCTTAGTATAGCCATCAAATTCTAATTCTTTTTGACTGGCGTCTAATTTTACCTTTCCTTTAAAACCCATTTTAGTATCTACCAAAAAGTTATCTACTTCTAACACAGGTCCTTCACCTTTGGTAACTAGTTTTTTATTCTTACCTCGCGTAACCAAGATGCTACTAAATTTTATCTCCTGTTCTACATTACCTACATTATATTCATAAAATCCTCCACTCGCTTTATAGGAACGTTTTCCTTCAATATTTACAGTAGCATGTTTAATTGTATGATATTGATTACTAGTATCAGCAATAATTACGGCATCTTCTAAAGGTTTCATATTGGCATTTGCTTCTATCTGCACCTTACCCTCCTTAGGGTATATAAATGCATCAGCTGAACGAATACTTGGTACACCCTCTACTTTTAGTAGGTTTGTTTCAAGATTATAATTGGCTTTTTCTCCTTCAAATTTGAGTGCGTTTTGTTTTGGGTGAGTAGATACAAAAGTAGCCTTCCCTGCAGTAGAGGTGAACTCAATTTCTTTTTTATCCATATCCCATACAAATTCATTCATTGAGGTTTTGTATTGGGTGAAAGGCATTTCCGTATTTATATCGCCAATTTTGTTAGATTTAAATTTTCCAATTTTCTTTTTAAAATCTAGTTCAGATTTTACATTTTTTGTATTGAAGGCTAATCCAGGAGCACCAATTGTTTTGATACTTAAATTGGATGTGTCGGCATCTACTCCTAATGCCTTAAATTTGAAGTTCTTAGAAGTCATAGACGCGTCACGCCAATCAAATAGCCCTGAGCCATATAATCCCCCTGGTGTTAAAATAATACCTCCATCTAACCTGTAATCACCATTAAAAATTTCAAAAGGATTTTTTGAAGCAGATTTTACATACATACTGTCTCTATATGGACGCCAATCTACTTTTACATTCTTACCCCTTACATTAGGGTATTCTGGTGGTGTTAACTTTTGTGCAATATTGAAAGAGTCTGCACTTGCCCTTAACGATTTAGGAAGGAATAGAATATCATCAGAATTGACGACGGAGGTAAGGTATTTTATAGTTCCTTTTCCTTTTAGTCCTTTATTACTTAATTCTATTATATTGTTATATTGTCCTTTTCCTCCGTACAAAGGATAGCCATTTGAAGGCGCTTTTGTTTTGAATCCTAACGATAGATCCTTTTTCTGAACCCTTAATACTTCTGGGAAAGTTGGAAAAATACCAGCAGATACAAGATTTCCATTAAATTTTATGTCATCAGGATCAAAAGAATCTAAACTATCAAACTCAAACGGTTCTAATTCAAAGAAAAAAGAATCTCTTTTATAAGCTCCTCCCTCAGTATTTTTATCATCATAATAGACCTTAGAGATATCATTAGATGTTAATTTGGGATATTCTTTGAAAACCTTTCGACTAGACTTATTGTCATTTTTATCTATTTCAATAGTGGCGTTCATATCTTCAATTAACGTTGTCAAGGGGGTTAGAATTGGCATTTTAAGCTTATCCAGTTCACCTGTGGGTACTCTTAACTGAAATCTACGAACACTATCTAAGTCTAATTTGAATTGACTATAATCAAAGTGAAAGTCTTTGCCCCAAAATATTCCGTAGCCTGCAAATAGTTGACCATCAAAATCCATATCTCTATTAGATTTAAACGTTAGATTCTGTTGATATGGCTTAGCTGCTACTAATTGTGAATCACTGAGGGTCACACTTTTTACTCCGACTAGATTTAATTTTTGGTCATTAAGATTTAAGATGCCATTGGTTTCTTTAGATGTAGAAATAGCACGGATGACATCAAAGTCTGTGTTTTTACGACTTGCTTTTGCATAATGGATAGCTTTATCTTTTACGATGACATATTCATTTTCTTCATCATAAAAGATGAACCCGCCTTCTACTAACTGATTTAATAAACCTTTGATGGAGGCTAGTGTTAATCGAGGGTTAAACCTTTTTGCTAAAGCGTTGGCATCTAATTCATTAGAGTTCATTTCTTCTGAATAGATTTTAATAACCGAGATGGGGTTATAACTGGCTATATTCTGAAAACGCTGGTATTTTCTATCATTATAATAGTTTAAAGATTCAAAGGAAGCTTTCTTTGGACGATTACTGATCGTTTTTAAGCCTGATTGTCCTATTTGTATGGAATCTGAGTCAATACGCCATACAATTTTTTCTACGTCCATCTCTAACTGGTGAAAGGAGTTGAAAAACATGATTTGTGAGTTTCCACGCCCTTTACGAGTTAGTTGTAATTCTCTTTTTGGAATAACAAATTTGAAATCAACACTTGGATGATAAATGGAATCGGATTCAAAATAAACACTGGTCTCTACATCTTGAGCAAAAATTTGCTTTCCTCTTCTAATGATGAATTGATCTGCCTTGGTGGTTAAGGCTAATTTATTATTTTGAAGATAGAAATCCATTTTTGCCTTGTTGAGCTCATCTCCAAAACCAATAACACTTGAACCTTGAAGCCAGAATCCTCCTAAATATTCTATTTTGTCTCCAATATTTTGAACTTTTAGCTGCTTTTCAAAAGATTTAAAACGAGGATAAGAGGTATTGCGTTTGGCTGCACCTACAATTACCCTATCTTCAAAACTACCTTTGATAGAGGATTGAAAGAAAGTAGGATGATAAAAAGTAACAGTATCTACTTTATATGTATTCTTGCGAGTTTCTACTACATAAGAACCAAATTCACATTTTACATTAGCTGTTAAGCCTGAGCGTTCCCAATCTGCTTTACCTTTTGTACCTTTCCATATTCCTTTTAAAGGGTAATATATTCCTTCTGTATCTTGAATGATGATGGAGTCTTTTTTACGTCGTGCAATGAGATCCATATTAATGATTTCAACATAAGGATTGGTTTTTTGATAGCCAAATTTAAATTCACTACTTGTAGAGGTCCATGTTAATCCAGTTCTAGAATATCGAATGGCGTTTTGAGATAATAAAGTGGTACAGAATTTTAAAAATTCTGCATATTTTTTATTTTGAGACTTCTTTAGATCTGTTATTAAACCGTCAAGTGTGCTAATCCAGCCGTCAAATTGCTTACCTATGAAACCTCTATTCTCCATTTCATTTAAGCATTGAATATAAGTGGTAAAGTAGGGTTTATACCGCATTTTTTTAGCGAGCATTTTATTACTCAATGCCTGTATTTTTAGATATTGCTCCTCTGTATATTTTCCACTTCTAAGGTCAGTTGCAAATTTATCATAGAGTACTTTATTTCGTTTATCCTTTGCATTGATATATGTCTCCAATTCTGCTAAGAATTTGACCTGATCTTCTGAAAATTCTTTTAAGGCTTGTCCAAAAATAGGTGTGTACCCAATAATGAATAACAAGATAATTGCTACGAACTGTTTGAACATAGTTTGTTTTTTTATGATAATTGGTAAAGAAGTTGTTTAAAAACTCTTTAATAAACGCTTAGCAACTCATTGAC
>CAYLSF010000489.1:0-5878 GCA_964385675.1 uncultured Saprospiraceae bacterium | reverse complement strand
ATTTTTAAGTAGATATTCTTTTGGGATATTCTAATGAAAGCATACAAATTAAATTTTAAAATTATTTACTTTTAAACTCTCTATTATTATGAAAAAGTTATTAAGCTTAATGATGTCTTTCTTATTTATCGCTGTTTTAGTTGTTAGTTGTGCACAAGCTGAAGAAGCTGCTCAAGATTCTTCTGATGCTATGGAGCAAGCTGTAGAAGCTGTAGAGCAAGCTGCTGATGATGCTACTGAAGCTGTAGAAGAAGCTGCACAAGATGCTACTGAGGCTGTAGAAGAAGCTGCTGAAGAGGTAGAAGAGGCTGTAGAAGAAGCTACTGAAGGTGGTGAGTAAGATATACTTTTAAAAGAAATCTTAACAAATAAGCGGTTGATAGAATATTCTATCAACCGCTTTTACTTTTTGGATATTTGGTAGAAATCAGAAAACAGATCTACCAATTACTATCGGTATTGCTGTCAGAACCTGCCTGTTCAGCAGACAGGGACAGATTTTTGAATAGGAAAACTAAAATTCCGTAAAAACCAAGTTTTTAAAATCGTATTTTATCTGACCGTGAAACGGTCTGACTTGTGATTTCTGACTTCTCAAAATTAAAATACTTCAAATAATCCTGCTGCTCCAATTCCACCTCCTACACACATTGTACATACAACGTATTTTGCTCCTCTACGTTTTCCTTCTATTAAAGCATGCCCAACCATTCTTGAACCTGTCATGCCATAAGGGTGACCAATAGAAATAGCACCACCATTTACATTCAATAACTCATTAGGAATACCTAACTGATCTCTGCAATACAATACTTGTACAGCAAAAGCCTCATTCAATTCCCATAAACCAATATCAGACATTTTTAAACCGTGCTGTTTCAATAACTTCGGCACAGCGAATACAGGACCAATTCCCATTTCGTCTGGCTCACATCCAGCCACAGCAATTCCTCTGTAAGCCCCTAAAGGTTCTAACCCTTGTTGCTCTGCTAATTTACGCTCCATCAAAACACAGGCTGATGCACCATCCGATAATTGACTAGCGTTACCTGCTGTGATTGTTCCACCTTCATTCACTAGACGCAGACTTGCTAAGGCTTCTAAAGTAGTTTGTGGGCGATTACCCTCATCTTTAGTCAAAGTAAATTCATCAAAAGATATTTCTTTAGTCACCTTATTCATAAACCCCTTGATAGAAGTCGTAGAGATAATTTCATCGTCAAACTTTCCAGCTGCTTGTGCTGCCGCTGTTCTTTGCTGACTTTGGAAACCATATTCATCTTGACGATCTCTACTAATGCCATATCTTTTTGCTACAATTTCTGCTGTTTGTAACATTGGCATATAAATGCTTTTATGCTTAGCAACCAATGCTTTATCAATCATACGGTGCGTATTCATATTTTTATTTTGCACCAAACTGATAGATTCTAGTCCACCACCAATCACGATATCCATTCCATCAACCATAATTTGCTTTGCCGCCGTAGCAATTGCCATCATACCAGAAGAACATTGTCTATCAATCGTCATACCAGGTACCGTTACAGGTAGTCCCCCAGCCAATGCCGTTAAACGACCAATATTTGGACTAGCAGTACCTTGAGGCATAGCACAACCCATGATACAATCATCTACCAAAGCAGGGTCAATTTTCGCTCTTTTGACCGCTTCTTCTATTGCCCAGCCCCCCATAGTAGGAGCGTTGGTATTATTAAATGCACCTTTGTAAGCTTTTCCAATTCCTGTACGAGCCGTAGATACAATAACTGCTTCTCTCATATTTTTGAATTTTGAACCTGACTGCCATCAGGCAAGTTTTTGATTTTTGAATAAACTAGAATTCAAAATTGTAGTTGTGGTTTCACTACATTTAAATGTATAAGTAGAACCATTTAAATTTGAACTCGTTCAAATCTACTGATTTTCATTTAGTATTGAAATGTACATTTTTAAAAAAAGAGGAGGGAAGCATTTAAATTATACTAGGATAATCTAAGCAACGATAAATACTATTTGATATAATGAAACCTTAATACTCAATTAAAAGTATTCACCTTATACCTTAAAAAGGTAATCCTCCTAAGCTAGGACTATTTCCACCAAAATTTTGAGAATTTGTACGTTCTGAAGCAGGATTCATAGTATCATAAAATCGCCAAGAAACACCAAATCGAATGGTGCCGTCTCGCATAGGATAGAAAGGGGAAGCAAAATAGACCGTATTGGTAATGAAGTTGTTAATATTTTCTGCCTTTACAAATGCCCTAAAGGTGCGGACTTTAAAATTAAAAAATACATCAAAAATAATCGGGTTAGTGATAGTTTGGTCATTTTGTTGGTAAAATTGACCAACAAGGGGCTGATATCTATCCATTAAAAATCCCGTATTGTAGCGAGCATCTATCCCAATTTTAGCAAACATGGCTTTTTTGAAAATGAAACCTTGAAAGTATAAACTATGTTTGGAAGCTAAAGTCGGTAATCGTAAAATATTGTCTGACACTTGTTGTAAAAGCACACTATTTTCTAAGTAAAAAGAGCCAAAATTGATATTTCCTTTTAACATCAATTGACCGATATTGACAGGCGTACTAATTTGTTGAGGCGTAGCGAGTGTATCGTAATAAATTAAATTATTAATCAAATGATAACGGGCAGTTGCTTCAAAATAAGAAGCATAGCGATACGTTGCTGAAAGATTAGATTCAATGGTTTTGACAAAGTTATTTTCCCACACTTTGTCTTGTGATACATACAATCGATGTTGTAATAAATTAGGGTTGTATCCTTGATTAACAGCCGATACAGCTAATTGCCCAATTTTACCAAAATCGAGGTATAAATTACCATTGATTAAATAATCGGCTCCATTATCCAATAAACCTAAGTGTGCTTTGACATTTAAACCATAACGTTGATTTTTATCCAATTCTAAGTCCCAATCACCTACTAAAAATAAATTATTTAGTACGGTATCTTGTGGTTCTTGATTTAGATTGTAATAACTATGCTCAATCCCTGCCTCTAAAAACCCTTTGAAATTTAATCGAAACTTAACCGTATTTTTTAATTTTTGATAAGATATAAAATTCCGAATACCATTATTATTGGTTTGAAAATTTCCATAATAAGACGAATCAGCCGCTGGAGAACCATCGGAGTATTTCAACTCATAATTGGAATAAGCAATACGGTGATAAATCGTAAAGGGAATCGTTTCTACAATATCGGAACTATCTTTTCCAATTCGTCTCTTGACAACATTATAATAGGAACTGTACGCATAACCATCTTCTCGATACTCTGATTCTGCATCGGATAAGTTGACAGGTACGGCATCTCGTACAGTAAATAACCCATCATTTGCCAAAGTATCTGCAGTAATACCTCCATTATTTTCTTGTTTGAATACATTATGCCAATAAGCAAATAAGCCCGTATAGCGTTTGTTTTTGGTAGGCAACCATGCAGATATGGATAGATTGGTGTGTCGACTTTGTTGATGAAAATAGGTGCCATCATGTGAAATTCGCCTAAAGTCCATTGACCAATTTCCTCGCTTTGCCATTTTGCTACTAAACGTCCCCAAAAAGGTTAATTCATCTTGTCCCGCCTGTGAATAATAGGTATGTGTATAAGGCTTACTCACATCAAAAAAGCGAATATCATCTTCTTTCCACCAATATAAATCCATTTGATGAACGCCAATATCAAATCCTCTTCTATTTAAAGGCTCGTAGGCTAATTGATGGTGAGCCGTACCAATTTCGCCTAAGTTGTAATAATCAAAAAAATTAGCTTGTCGAGTTGGATCGTATTGTTGAAAATTGGTGAGTAAGGTATCAGATTCCCGATAGCGTTGCTGCATATCATAATGATAGAAATGTTCAACGGTTGGTTTTACAGTATCTAAAAATACAGGCTGTGTTTGAGGTGTCTTATCATTATCATTTAAATCAGGTCTGCCTTGTTGAGCAGATACCAATGGTAACATTACTAATATCCCTATTCCGATTAATAGCAGCCGTTTTATCATATTATCTCAACGAGTGAAAAGATGGAAAAGTGGTTAAATTTAATTAGCAATGTGTTAAGGTTGGTTGTCTGTTATTGGTTATCCGTTATTGGTTGTCTGTTAACTAAGAACCAATAACGGATAACTAATAACAAACATTTACTCTTGATTTAGAACTGCGGGATTCATACCCATGCTTGAGAAACCGCCATCATGGAAAAGGTTTTGCATGGTTACTTTCTTGGTCAAATCAGAAAACATAGTAACACAGTAATCCGCACATTCATCTGCTGACGCATTACCTAGCGGTGACATTTTATCTGCGTAAGAGAAGAAGTCGCCAAATCCTTTCACGCCACTTCCTGCTGTTGTCATGGTAGGAGACTGAGAAATGGTATTAACTCTTACTTTATTTTTTACACCAAAGTGATACCCAAAACTACGAGCAAACGATTCTAATAAGGCTTTAGATTCTGCCATTTCGCTATAATCAGGGAAAGTACGTTGAGCAGCCATGTAGGTTAAAGCAACAATAGAACCTTCCTCGCTCATGGCATCTAATTTATAAGCCGTTTGCATTAATTTATGAAAAGAAATAGCGGATACATCGAAAGTCTTTTGCATCCAATCATGCTTTAAATTGGTGTAAGGCTTCTTTTTACGAACATTGACAGACATACCAATAGAGTGTAGCATAAAGTCAATCTTTCCGCCCAATATTTCCATAGATTGGGTTAAAAGATTTTCTAAATCTTCCATTTTAGTAGCATCTGCAGGTATAATTTCAGAATGTAGTTTTTCTCCTAGCTGCTTAATCTCTCCAAACCTCATCGCTACAGGTGCATTTGTCAAAGTGATGATTGCCCCTTCTTCCACACATCTTTCTGCTACTTTCCATGCAATAGATTGCTCATTTAATGCACCAAAGACAATGCCTCGCTTTCCTTTTAATAAGTTATAAGCCATGTTTCGTTCTTTTTGATAATTGATAATCGACATTTGATAGTAAGTTATCAAGACGATTTTTACAATAGGATAGTTAATTTTAATAATTTGAGGGGCAAATTTAAAGTAAAATTTTAATATAACCCTACACCAATTGCTCCATATCTCTTATCAATAGTTTTTGGCGGTTAAAATAGATAATATTTTTACTGCGAAGTTCATTTAATATAGTCGTGACCGTTTGACGGGAAGTAGCTGTCAGGTTAGCAATTTCTTGATGTGTCAGAAAACCTCTAATCAGCGTTTCATAGCCTACTTTGATTCCTTTTTCAGTAGCTAACTCTTTTAGAAATTCAATAATACGGGTTCTGGAATCTTTGAATACTAAGGATTCTAATCGACTTTCCATTTTCATAAGTCGATTTCCTATGATCTTCATGAGGAAATACTCTAAACCATTATGTTCCTGCATTAAATTTTTCATTTCTTTTAGAGAAATGACGCAAATGGACGTTTTTTGAGTGGCAATAGCAAAGTCTCTACGTAATTTTTCACCAATAATACTTAACTCGCCAAAAACTTCCCCTACTGATAGAAATGCTTTAACGATTTCCTTACCATCGGTAGAATATGTTCCTATTTTGACTTGCCCTTCTGATATAAAGTAAATTTTATCAGCATTTTCTTCGGGTAGATAAATGTATTCTCCCTTTTTAAAAGTTTTGCTACTGTGACTCATCGTGGCACTTTTTTGAGGACAAAAAATGCCGTTTAAATCAATGTTTTCTAAAAACCAAAGTTGTTGATTTTCCATAAAAAAGGGTGGTTTTAGTGCTGATTATTGATGGATAAAATTAATTAAAAGTAATTGAATAATAAAGCATTACTTCAACGAATAAGTATAAAAACAAAAGC
>CAYLSF010000488.1:0-5880 GCA_964385675.1 uncultured Saprospiraceae bacterium | reverse complement strand
CTGACTACTTCATACTTATCAAACGCACAAGTCGGCATCAACAATGATGGTTCAAATGCAGACGCATCGGCAATGTTGGACATCAAAAGCACCGATAAAGGTCTTTTAATTCCAAGAATGACGACTACACAACGTACCAACATCAATAGTCCTGCAACTGGATTATTAGTTTTCGATACTACTACAGAGAGTTTTTGGTTTAGAACATCAGTAGGTTGGGTAGAACTCAAAGACGGAAGTGTCTCTGCTATTTCTGACGCAGACAACGATACCAAAATACAAGTAGAACAATCCAATGATGAAGACAAAATTCGACTAACTGTGGCTGGCTCAGAGGCTATTCATATTGATAATACTGGAAATGTAGGTGTTGGGACAATTCCAACGTCTAAACTAGACATTGACGTAGAAATCTATGGAGGCTCTACTAATAGTATGCTTGATTTAACCAGTTCTTTTAATAATGTCATTAATCATTTTTTTCCCAATATGTCGCAAACATTTACAGCTACATGTGATTGTCCTTTAGCTTCTGTCCAAGCTAATTTTTCGGGTAGCTCAACTGTAAATTATGCGATTTATGAAGGACAAGGTACAGGAGGAACTATTTTGTTTTCTGGTTCAAGTCAAGCTGTAACTGCTGGTGTTAATACTTTTAATGTTAGTAATGTCAAGATGACCGCAGGAAATCAATATACGATATGGTTTGATAACGGTAATAAATTGAGATATAATGATGCTAATTCTTACAGTAGTGATATAAGTGCAATAGGAGCATGTTGTGATGTTGCCTTTGGTATAAATATACTTACAGATGACCAAGATGTTCAATTTACCAATAGTGGTTTAACATTAGGTGGTTATACCTTACCTTATACAGATGGAACTAATGGACAATACTTAGCGACTGACGGAAGTGGCACACTCTCTTGGACTAATGCGGCTGACAATCAAGATTTAACACTTGCTAATGATATTTTGAGTTTGACGAATGATGGAACAACGGTTGATTTATCAGCTTACGCCAATGACAATACAACGCTTATACAAGACGCAGACGGCGACACTAAAATAGAAGTAGAACAAAACACCGACGAAGATAAAATTAGATTTTCGTTAGGAAATGGTTTAGGAACAAGTGAGGCATTACTACTTGAAAGTAATAAATTAAAATTGACATCAGCACAAATAGGAAACAGTCTGAATTTAGAATTTAATGGTGGAACGACTAATAATACAATTACAAGTATAGCTCCTCAATTAGCATTCGCTAATAATACGTTCCTTCAATTTAAAGTAAAAGGTAATCAAATATTAGAACTATCAGGAGACGGCAAAGTTACTATCAATGAAGAATACACCTTGCCAACCACCGATGGAACAGCCAATCAAATCCTAAAAACAAACGGTTCAGGTAGCTTGAGCTGGACAGATGTTTTTATAGAAGACGCAGACGGCGATACTAAAATTCAAGTAGAAGAAAGTGCAGACGAAGACATTATTCGCTTTGATATAGGCGGTTCAGAAGCATTGACTATTTCAAAAAATGCAAATAACACGATATTAATTGAGCCAAAGAGTGCTAATAAAAATACGGTGTTTGGTGACGATGCAGGTTTAAACTTAGGTACACTTGGTCAAGAAAATACATTCATTGGTAAACAAGCAGGTCGTTCGACAGTATCAGGCTCTTTTAATACATTTTTAGGATATAGAGCAGGTTTTGACCATACAATAGGTAGCGGAAATACCTTTATTGGACGTTCAGCTGGAAGAAGTATGATAGGTCTCAATAATTTTAATACCATGATTGGTTACGCTGCTGGTGCGAGCAAAACTTATGGTTTTAATAATGTCTTTATTGGTGCACATGCTGGTAGTAGTAATACGACAGGTACAGGAAATATATTCATTGGTTATCAAGCAGGTATGAATGAAACAGGCGAGAATAAGCTATATATCGACAATTCTTCAACGGCAAATCCTTTAATCTATGGTGAATTTGATAATAATCTCGTTCAAGTCAATGGCGATTTAGAGGTCACTAATACACTAAAAGTAGGTTCATCGGGTTCTGAAATATCTGGTATTATCAAAGTAGCTATCGAACATAACGTACCAGGCATCAATGGAAATAATGGTACAACTGAAATTTTCACCGTTACAGGTGCAGCAGTAGGAGGCGTTGTTCATGTTTCTCCTCGTGACAATTTAGGTGGACAAATCGTGATTGCACAAGCATGGGTAAGTTCGACGAATAAGGTTAGTGTAAGATTTAGAAATACAGAAAGCGGTAGTCAAAACCCACCGAATATGTTTTATGATATTGTGGTGATACAATAGAATAGTATGTAATAAAAATCGAGTTGTGAAAATAAATTTTAAACTTTCACAACTCGATTAAATATGACTTAGTTATACGAAGCTTACATCTTTTTATTCAAATTAGCATCAAACATCCGTTGTTCTAAGTATTTTCTATTTTCTGAGATTTGACCTTTTAAATATTGCTCTATCATAAGACTAGCAATCGGGGCAGCATATCGTGAACCAAAACCACCATTTTCCACAAAGACTGCTATGGCAATTTTAGGATTATCTTTTGGTGCAAAGGCTACAAATACAGAGTGATCTTCACCATGTGGATTTTCAGCAGTTCCCGTCTTACCACATACGGGAATTCCTTCTATTTGAGCCACTCTAGCTGTACCCGCAAGCACTACATCTTCCATTCCATCTACCACAGGAGCGAAGTGTCGAGGTTCAATCAGGGTTTTTCGTTTGGTTCTATATTTAATTGGAATTTGAGTGGTATCCCCTCTAAATTCTTTAGCAATATGCGGAATATAATAATGACCTCGATTGGCAATAATAGCTGTAAAGTTAGCCATTTGAAGCGGTGTTACGAGCAGTTCCCCTTGACCTATTCCTAAAGAAACGATTGTAGGTGATTTCCAGGCTCCTTTTCGGTATAGCTTATCGTAATATTTAGAGGTAGGGACATTACCTTTTAATTCATTTGGTAAATCAACTTCTAAAGCCCTTCCCAAACCAAAAGCATCTAAATGCATGACTAAAGTGTCCAACCCTTTATCAGCTTTTGAGAAGCCATTTTTATCGATCACTTCTCTAAAGACTTGACAAAAATAGGCGTTACAAGAGTGCTGAATACCTTTGGCAACATTGGTAGCCGCAGGGTGACCATGGCAACCGACTCGCAAACTTTTATAAAAATATCCGCCAGCACAACCTACTGCCTTATTAGGAGTAATAACACCTTCTTGTAAGGCGATTAAAGACATGAGTGGCTTAAAAATAGACCCTGGAGGATATTGAGCCCCTAAAGCTCTATTAAAAAGCGGTTTAGTAGAATCTTTTTCCAAACGACCATAAGACTCCCCTCTATCTCTATTGATTGTCAATAGATTCGGATTGTAACTTGGTGCACTCACTAAAGATAGAATTTCTCCAGTTGAAGGTTCTATCGCAACAATACTACCTCTTTTGTTTTGCATCAGCTTTTCACCGTAAAGCTGCAATTCTATATCTAAGGAAGTTACTAAATCTTTTCCAGATATAGCCCGTTCATCTCTTGCTCCATTTTGAAAACTACCTTGGGTTCTACCTAAATTATCTTTTAAAATATATTTGATTCCCCTTCGACCTCTTAGTTGATCTTCACAAGCTAACTCAATGCCACTGACTCCAATATAATCTCCTCGTTCATAGTAATCGGAAGAATCTACTTGCTTTTGGTTCACTTCTCCAATATAACCTAATACATGAGCCCCCACACCATAATTATATCCTCTTACATTCCGTAATTCTGCAAAAAACCCTGGGAACTCATACATGCTTTCTTGAAAACGAGCATAGGTTTCGGGAGAGATTTTTTTCAAGAATACAAAAGGCTTTACTTTGGAATAACGTTTATCTCTCCAATTTTTATTTAGATTTTTTAGGAAAGTTGCTTCAGAGATATTTAGTAATCTACAAAACTTAGCGGTATCAATATTTTTAACTTGATTATAAGTGACTTTGAGATCATATATACCGTTATTATTGACTAACAGGGTATCATTTCTATCAAATATTAATCCTCTTGAAGCATAATTTTTTTCACGCTGTACTACATTAGCACTCGCTTTTTCTTGATAGGTTGTATCTACCAATTGAAGCTGAATGGCTTTCCCCAATAGAATCAAAGCACATAAAATAAACATACCTTGAATCACATACCGCCTATCTTGATAACTATCTTGCATGATTATTTAAAATTCTAAAGCACAATCTTTAAACCTTTTAGGTTTTTGGATTAAAAATATACTGATGTGTGATGATGAGTAACATAGACAAAATATAACTAAAAAATAATCTAATGATTACATCACCAATATCTGCCAAGGTGAATACCTCTAAAAGGAAAACCGTAAGTAAGTGAATAAACATCAAAATACTCGAAAACTGTAAAAACCAGCCCATACCAAAATTATACTTATTTGGACTATGGTTTTGGTTATATCCACCTCTAGGTTCCATAGCATCGCATAATGCAGGTCTAAGAAATGCAATTAAAACACTAGCTGCAGCATGAACACCTGGAGTCATATAGAATAAATCTACTAATAGACCTAAGAAAAAGGCAATAAACAATAACGCTAACTTATTGATACGTATAGGTAACATAATCAATAGTAGCGGATAGATATATAGGTTTACATAGCTTGTATTAATATCAATATTCTTGAGTATCAATACTTGCACGAGAAATAAACCAATAAATCGAAGCACATTTGCTATAATCGCATCACTCATTTTTGACGGATTCTTCTAGTTGAAGTTTTTCAGATTTCATTAAGTCTTTCACCACATATACATGTTTGATTTTATTTAAATCTGAACTCAATCGAACATTTATGGTATAAAAGTTACTACCAGCTTCTAGTTCTGCATTATCAACAACCCCAATTAAGATACCTTCGGGAAACATGTGAGAAAAACCACTTGTTACAATGGTATCTCCCTTTTGAACCATCGCATGTTTAGGTACAGCTTCTAATGTCATAATTTGAGGATCTAAACCATCCCAAACCAATGAACCAAAATAGTTACTATTTTTTATTGTTCCACTAATTTTAGTGTCTTTATGGAGTAAAGACATAACTACAGCATAATTCTGCGAAGTTTTTAAAATGATCCCAACAAGTCCAGCACTACTAATTACTCCTGTATTGGATTCAATACCATGTTTTTGCCCCTTGTCAAGTGTTAGGTAATTATTATGTCGATTGACTGTATTACTTACTACTTTAGATGGAATATATTCATATTGTTGTTGATAAAAAGTATCAACAACATTGATAGTATCTGTCGAATTATCAAAATAGGACATAGGCAACTGTTCCATCAATCGTTTATTATCTTTGGCGAGTTCTTCGTTTACATCATCTAATTGCCAAAAACCCACTACTTTGCTATATCGTTCTTCAATAGAAGCTGTAAAGCTGTTGGCAGAATTGATATAAATATCTTTCTGTTTTTTGTTAAAATTGACAATCAAGTAGAAGCAAATCAACTCCAAAAAGACAAATACGAAAAAGGCATTGTGCCGAATAAAAAACATTACAAGATTTTGCATACTTGTTAGTTATTAGTTGGCTGTTTTTAGTTTATTTTTTATGTAAAATAGCCTATCCTTAATTGATTTAAGAACAGGCTATTCTATAAAATAGACTTATTATTTGTAAGAAGAAAGTATATTTCAAATAAATCCTAATTCTTAATTTAGATACAACTACAATTATTAAGTATTGGTTATTAGTTAAATTTTAAAATGTAATATTTTATAAAACGAAATATTATGCTTGACTAATAACTAAT
>CAYLSF010000487.1:0-5886 GCA_964385675.1 uncultured Saprospiraceae bacterium | reverse complement strand
ATTAACGCCAGCACGTGCGGGTATTTAATGATTTTTTCTGAATAATCATTAATAATCCTAATTAACATTTAAATATCAATGGATACATCTAAGATTGATAGTGTTGCTATTTATCCGCCTATTGGAATAGCAAGAATTGGCAATTCTGATAATTATTTTCTTGCATCAGAAGTGCCTGGCGTCGAACCAAGACCTAAGGGTGGCTATAAGGATAGTGAAGGTCGTATTAAAAAACAGGCGGTAAAGTTCAAAATCTATGCTTTTGATAAGGAAGGTAAAGTGCTTGGAGAACTCACCAATAAAAACACTAAAATTACATGGCATGTGCATGTTGCCAATGTAAAAGCAGCATGGTATGAGTTTAATAACGCTTTAGATTTACCACAAGCTGGGATTCCATCAAAGTATAGAAATAAGGACGAAAAAGATAGAACTCAACTAGCCATCAAACCTAAGGCAATTACGATTCCTAGTAAAGAAACTAAGAAAAGTCATGTGTTTGATGATGGAAAATTCTATGGTAAAAAAGTCAATTTAGGAAGTGTAGAATTAGATGATGAGGGTCGATTAATTTTTATACCGGGGAGTGGAGATGCTGAGTCTAAAGAAAATAAACCACCAACTACTTTTGCCAATAATGAAGAATGGCATGATGATACTTGTGATGGTGTCATTCGTGCTAGTGTTCTACTCAATCAGCAATCCGTTGAAGCAAAACCAGCTATGGTTGCAGTAACGCCTCCTAATTTTGGTCCTGGCCTTTTTGGAGTCGTTACCATGAATGATGTTGTACAAGACTTATTCATTAGGGAGATGAATTATCCTGATCCAGCGGAGGGTGGTGTCGTATTTTATCAACATATTTATCCTATTTTAGAAAGAATGACTAATACGCAATGGGTTAATGAGGGTTTTTCAATGCTTTTTGGTCATAATTCTCCGTCAGATTTTACAGATCCCACTTTTTTAAAAATGCTAGAAAATCCATCTGAGGATTGTAAAAAAATTAGGGAGACGGTATTCCAATGGTTTAGAGATCCTAATTCACAAGATTTTGAACCACAAAAGATACCTCCGTTTTATGGCGATGGATTTGGAGAGTATGTAGGGCTTGCAATTGTAGATATGCCTGTAACCGAAACACAATATGGAAGATTAAAAAAATGGGCTGAAGGGAAATTTACAACAGGGCAACTCGAAAAGAAGAAAACTTTTGAAGAACTTAGTTTAGAAGAACAAATAGATGCCCTCAATCAAGCACCACTTGAAGAGTGTTTGGGTGGGCCTTTCCATCCGGGTATTGAGTTAACATGACCTATGCGTGTAAAAATAATGTGGGAAGCTCCTTATCGCTTAAAAGTGGTCAATAAAGAGGAAGACACTAAGTTAAATTTTGGGCCTTTATTGTCTCCTCAAATTGCTTTAAGTGAGAATGGGCCTTTATCGGTAAGTGGGCCAGGAGTTTTAACAAGATGGTTGGGTGTACCTTGGCAAACAGATGAGGCGAGTTGCTTATCGGGGTATAATACAAGTACATACCTTCCTTTACCTTCTTTCTGGGCAGCTAGAGTACCTAATCAAGTTTTAAGTGAAGATGGCTTTGATAGAGTCAATGATACGAATGTTAATATTGGTCAACGTCTTAAACATTTTGATTACAGACAAGACTGGTTAAGAGACTTAGGAACTCAATATCTACCAAAAATCAATCGGATGGTCAGCAGATGGCATAATCTAGGTATTGTTGCGAGAAATGAAACAAAGATTGAAGATAGCTCAGGTCTATTACCCAAAGAGGCATGGGTTGAATCAGGACGCCCTTTACTAAAACCTGATCCAAGTTTTGAACAAGTAGAGTATGCTGAAGAAACAATCTTGGAAGCTAAAAAGCAAGAAGAAACCATAGTGGCTAGAGGTGTTAAGAAATCTAAACCTAAATTGATCCGAACAGCTGTAGAAAGCATCACTTACGGACGTGACGAAATGTAATTTATAGCCAATGTCAAATCATACATATCAAGTTATTATAGCAGGAGCGGGTCCAGCCGGACTTGCTGCTGCTTTAACTTTATCAGCCTATAAAATTTCTTTTTGCATAATAGATGCTAATATTTCCGCTGTCCCAAAATTAGGGGATGCTCTACCTCCAAATGTTAAACCGCTACTCCAACAATTAGGCATATTAGATTTGCTTAATCACCCGAAACATATACCCTATTATGGAAATAAAATTATTTGGGGCACAAACAACATCCATGAAAAACATTTTATCAATAATGTACATAGTCATGGCTTTTTAACTAATCGCTTATATTTTGAACATCAACTCCGACAAGTTATTCAAAATCAATCCATCTCATTTTATAATGGTTATCAATTAAAAAAAGTACTTAATGAAGAGGATTTGGTAGAAGTTCAAATTCAAAAGGATTCCGAACACATAACCCTTACCGCTCAATATATCATAGATGCTACGGGTAGAAAAGCCTCCGTTTGTCGTCATCTAGGAATACATAAAAAGCAAATTGACCATCAGTTTACCATTTCTTTTTGGCATCAACTCCAACAACCTATACCTCGGCAAATTTGGGTGGAAGCAACAGAAAATGGATGGTGGTATATTTCTCCTACTAGCACAGGTCTTGTCAATTGCATGTTTTTCACATTAAAAGGATTAATTCCTCAAAAAAATGAAATTACTCCATTTTTAAAAACAGAACTTGATAAAACCCACTACATCCATAAAATAATTCAGCCTAATAAAGAAGAACTTCTAAACCATAAAATAATGCCAAGTGGAACGAGCTATCTAAAGCAGCCTTATGGAAAAAATTGGTTAGCTATAGGGGATGCGGCTTTCTCCTACGATCCAATTTCTTCTTACGGGATTACTTCTGCTTTAGCAACAGGTTTTTATGGTGCTCATGCTATTGCCTCCAAAATAGCCAATGAAGAAGAGGCCTTCCTAACCTATCATTACATTTTAGAAAATGGAAATAGAGCTTATTTTCAAAAACTAGGACATCAGTACAATATAGAAAAAAGATGGAAAAATAGTTACTATTGGAAAAATAGATTTGCCCAACCCTAGATATAGTGTTCTCAGTAAATTTAAAACTTTAGCACTTAAAATAAATCAACAAAACTACGGATTATCTAATTTTCAAACAATGAACTATTTCAATCCTCGTTACATTTAAGTAATTACGTAACAAGGTACATTAACCGTTAATAACTGCTAATCTCAATATTAATTTTGAAACAATAAGGAACAATGATGATGTTTCCTAACAGCTAACACAAACAATAATTTTGCAACAGCCAAAACAGAGAACAATGCATGCACTAATAAAAGAGCAGTTACACCGATTTTTCACTTTGATAGTAGGCTTACTCCTTTTATCACAACCGATTCATGCTCAATTTACATTACAAGATTCTATCTACTTCGATTCTACGATTACCGATTATCAAAATTGGCTTAGTGTTACTCATCTTGATGAAGTATTAACTTATGATAAATGGACATTTGGAGCAGAGACTTTAGATGTTTATTTGACGACTTCTACAAAAGAAGATTGGATTCATCTTAGAAACTATTATCGCTCAACTTATCAATATCCAATTCATCAAAAGTTATTGGAGAAATTAGTTTGGCAATTATCCATTGAGAATGACGAGGTTCGGTTACATATTACATCAAGTGATGGCTATACGATTTTAATACAATACGAGAATGGAGAATGGATAAAGCAAGAACCGCTGCCTGATGAGATTAGCCTCAAGGGTAACTTTAATCATGAATTACATTTAGATCATATTGAAACCCGTGAAAAGGCAGTAAGTCAAATGGACATCAAAACTGCCAAAAGTCTCATTATCAATTATTTTAAGGGGTATTATGAGGAGAAAAAGGTTTGGTGGAAAAAAGCAAAATATGAATCCATTGATTATGAAAACGAGATTTCACTAGAAATTTCTAATATTTCAAAAGAAATTCTCAATGATTTTTTAATTGGTTACTACGAATTGATTTTAATTGATATATTTATCGAAGAGAAACCTGGAGGTATAGAGATCAATTATACCTTAAAAGGAAAATACGGTTCTGGAATTTTTGCTGCACCTCGTCGGTCAGGATATAAGGATATGTCCGCTAAATACCCTGACTATATCGAGCGCTACAATAAAAAATTTCGCTCCATGCTAAAAGAAGTCCTCGAAGCTAAAATTATTAAGCAATAATTTTTTAGTATGCTGTAATTGATAATGAAAGATTACCAATTACAACATATTTATCCGTAACCACTACATGTCCATTACAGAAGCCAAACACCGTAACCGATTGGGTCGATTTATTTTATATTCTAATCTTGGATTTGCTGGGCTAGTTATTCTTTATTATCTACTTGCTGGATTTGATACTGATGAATTTTTAGAATTAATGAAATTGCTCGCTCCAATTAAAGCTGCTTATTTAACCGCTTTTATTCGGTATGTGATTGCCAATAGAAATACGATAGAAGGTACAGAAGATAATCCGGACAAGCCACTCAATCCACTTTTTGCGACTACTTCCTATATTATCATTACAGTTCATATTGCTAGTTTAGTAATTGCGACTTCTCTATACGCTTTAGTCAATGCAATGGAATTTGAAGTCTTAAAAAAATGTAATTATTGCCGTAGAAACTTTCTTTGGGGTATATGTTGGGCTTTTTATGGCGGCTATGTTTAAAGTTGATGATGATAAGTGATATTTAAAAATTACCGCCACAGAATTTCACATAGTGAAAAATCACAAATTCCAAATCCCAATAATCAAATAGGAGTAGAATACAATAGGTTTATTTTTTGTAAACCCGATATCGAATCGGGTTTACAAAGTTGTTTTGTGAAAATATGTGGCTATAATTTTGAGCATTATTTCCGTTTTTCATGCTTCACCCAATCCACTTCCATCACCCATTCGCCCTCCATTGCTGCATCTGTAATTTTAGCATAATTAAGAATCGCAAACATCGGTTCAGGATATTTATCTCCTTGCCCTACATTACGATATACTTCTTTGCCATCCAAGCGATAGACTAGGTCACTCCCCTCCCATTCTACGGAGTATTCATGAAAATCCGTAAGGTCTGAATATATATTTTTACGCATACTCATCCAATCGCCTTTATCACAAGTATCTTTACTTACAATGGCTCCCGTAGTAAAAGAATCTACCATATAATCTCCATGATGTTCAAAAATATCAATCTCGCCTGAACCTGTTATCGGCCAACACACATTTTCGTCCTCTTCTTGTACAGGAGGTTCATTATTTTGAGCCCCTAAAATCCACCAAGCAGGAAATGTACTCGCTTGTCCTTTTTCATTGAGCTTTAATCTAGCTGTCCATTTGCCTTTTATAAACTCCTTACGATTTTTAGAACAAATACGACCAGCTGCATAAAGTGTAGGCGGATGTTGTTTACCATGTTTGTCCATATTATCACATTCAATCTCTTTTCCGACATTCACAACTTTCACTTTTAAAGTACCATCACTTACTTCTCTAGTACCATGTTCTCCATTTGGCACATAACATTGTTTTTCATTGTTTACCCATATTCGTTGATCTTGCCAGTTTTCTTCATTAAAAACATCAAAATCATCGAAGAAGTCTATCTCCCAATTTCCATCAATTTCTTGAGTTATCTCAGTATCTGTTGTGTTTTCTGTTGTTGTATCATTATTAGTACAACTCATCGTAAATGCTAATAGAATAAGCGCTCCAATATGCCCTAAATTTTTCATCTGTTCCATTATTAATTTAGTTTTTAAATCAATTTAAACGATAACAAAAGTATTAATAATTTATTAGATGAAATTTATTCATATAAG
>CAYLSF010000486.1:0-5895 GCA_964385675.1 uncultured Saprospiraceae bacterium | reverse complement strand
GGTGATAAATTAATAATAACATATCTTTGCATCGCTTTAATAAAAAAAGCAAGTTTGTTGGAACTTATTTTAATTGTTAAAAGTTACAACATCAAATTCCAGCAAATACAAAATATATATTTTATTCGCCTCCATAGCTCAGTTGGTTAGAGCGCCGGACTGTTAATCCGTAGGTCCTTGGTTCGAGCCCAAGTGGGGGCGCACAGGCGGACATTCTTTTGAATGTCCGCTTTTTTTTATTTCAAGCCACTCATAACTGTCTGATTATCTGCACATTGCATGAAGCGTTGGGTTGATGTGAGCGGTTCTAACTCGCCATTGTTTAGCGGTTCTAACTTTGCCCATTTTCGCACCATTTTTTAGAACCAAATCAAATCCATCAGGAAATAATCCCCTCAACATATTCCTTTTGCCCTGAGTATCAGCTAAATAATACAAATCACTCAAATTTCGGATAGCATCTAGGACTTGGAGCAATAAATCATCGTCACTCGTTTTAAGTAGCTCAAATTTTGAAATTCTTTGCTCAAGCTCGACAATAGACATTTCTATTTCAGCTTTTAATGACTGATAGGTCCCCGTATCGACTAAATTATCTAGGAATTTTTCATTTAGACTTTTAAGCCGATTTCGCATTTTTTCCAATGCGGCTTTAGTTTCATTGAGTTGTCGAGTCGTTTTTGAGCGTTCTACTTGTAGTTTGCTACGTACCAAACGACTCAATTCAGCATGTGTCTCTTCAGTTATCTCTAATTCCTTTAGCATATTAGCAACTACTGTCTCCGCCATTTCTTGACGAATGATGACTTTACACTTCTGACAACTGTAATAAGAATAATACTTTTTCCTACCCTTAGAGGTATAGGCTACAAACTTACGCCCGCATTCATGCACTAGAAGCGATTTAAGCGGAAAAGTCTTATCATCCAATACTGCGAGTGACTTGCGTTGATTCGCACGCTGAAGGCGAAGTATTTCCATGACCCTTTCTGCTAAGTCAATAGAGATAATTGCTTCATGCTTACCCTGGACAATACGAGCGGGATTGGTGTAAGTCTTGCGGACATAGATTCGACCCGAATAAAAAATCAAGTTCGCATCCTTCCATATATTGTACGCAGCACTTTTAACATTGACAATCTTCTCTTTGACCCACTTTCTAGTAACATCAGCTTGCGTCCACTCCCCTGTTACAAACTTTTGTAATCCTATCGTCAACCATTTGGCTTCAGGACGAGGTACGCATAATCGTTTATTATTACTATCGACTTCATTGCTTCTAATATAACCGGCAGGACAACTATGCACCCAATAACCATTTAACATTGTTTGATAGTTACCCAAACGAGTACGCCTTGAAATGATTTCACTTTCATCCGCTGCCATACCTAAGAAAAGGCCCAACATTGTATTAGTTGCTCCGGCATGAATATCTATGTATTGATCTACACTATTGATTTCTACACCGATGCCTTGAAACTTCTCAATATACTGATGAGCGACTTTAGGATTTCGAGCCAATCTATCCCAACGATAAACCCATATATTTTTGACATTATTACTAGGATTCGAGCAAGTATTGTAGAGGTCATCTAAAACGGGTCTTTTTTCAGAGCGTCCTGTAATGGTTTCAGAGAAAACACCAAAACAGATTTGTCCTCTAGTGCGGGGATGGTTTTGTACCGTAGTTGCTTGATTTTCGTGACTTGAGCCTTGCCGCCGCTGCTCCTCTGTGCTACAGCGTGTAAATATGTAATATCCTTTCATTCCTGTTTGTGTTTAAGATGATTAGTCCTATTAACAAAGATCGTCAAATGAACGGATGTTAGCAAATAAATGACACTAAAATCTAAATATTATTATCATGCGACTATTTGGAGGAAAAAGGTCGTTTTTTGGCGTATAATGTAACTGGAAGCTGAATACCAACTTCCAGTTGAACAGTATTAAAAAATGTCCATAGCAGCCAACTGATTGGCTACATAACTAAAAAAGTGCATCACGTCACCATTATAAAAATCAATCGTAACTAAGGTCGTTTTAACATGGTCTTTGGCATTCTTATCTGATGCCTTGATAAATGCAATCACTTCATCAAGAGTAATATTATCCTCAAAGGAATGCGTTAAGTCCAGGTTCTTTTCTTGTGTGAAGGTATCTAACCAACGGTCAAAGGCATCGGGTTCGTTGGTTTCGTCGAGTAGATAAACATCTACTTCATAGATAGAAGAATCGGTATATTGCTGCATGATATTTCTGTTTTGAACGGGAATAAAATTAAAGGCGAGTGCTACAATAAACTTGTAGCACTAAATGAACGCCAATCCATTTTTTCTAGGTCAAAATAAGTCACCACCGTAGAAGGCTTAGAAATACCATTGTTCGGTTGTTTAGCCGTTGGAATCAATTCCATATTTAGTGTACCTATCGCTTTTCGAGTTGTACCATTTTTCTTTTTGAAGGAAAAAGCAACTGCTTTAGATTGCATATCAAAACGTAATCGAATGACTTTCCAAGCATATTGTAAGGCTTCTCCAAATGTGCTAAAGTTAGCTTTAATCTGATGTGCGAATGTGAATACTAATTTTTGCATGATTGTAAATTTTTCAGTTGTATAAATATGATTCTTACTTTGATAGTATAAAGATACGAATATTTTAAATTCAATACAACTATTTGTATGATTATTATCATAAAAATGAGTATTTAATCATATAATCAAATACTCCTTTTTTATTGATGCAAAGCACTACTTTGTATGCAATACCTTATCCTTAATATCCACTATAATTTGATGTGTATTTTGAATATGATTAGCCATCAATACCGTTTTGGTTAGTTGCACCATATCCGATAATTCTACCCGTAACGCTTTTTGACTTTGTAGCTTTGCCAGTAGTAAAGTCATTGTAGGTAAGAAGATAGAAAATATCCAATCTCGCCCGGTGTCAATCATTGTAAACCCGGTATCCATACCTGTAAACTTAGAGAAGGAAACCCACTCACATAAGAATAGAACCCCCAATACCAATACATTAACCCAATCCTTATCCGACTTATTAAAACTAAACCAAACGACTCCAAACGCTAAGGCTAAGGAAATAATAGCATAAGTCAATCCTGCCATAACATCTGTGATATAATACGCCTCTCCTATTAGATTACCTAGAAATTTCGTAAATGCCCCCAAAAAGGTTGCCCCTATCAATGACCAAATAAACGCCATTTCAAACGCTCTTGATGTCACCATCTTTTCAATAGGCGATGCCCCTTGTTTCATGCCCAATTGCAAATCAATATTTTCTTCCTGAAGAGATAGGTTCGTAGCTTGAAGCTCTTTAACTTTTTGATGAGCGGCTTTTAATTGTTTTTCTACAACTTGAACCACTCTTTTATTAGCCAAACTTTCTTGTTCTGCAGTTTGCTGAAGGTTGTCTATAATCTCATTAAGTGTTTCAATTTTATCTATTAATTGATTATTCTCCTTTTTTACGTCTGCTTTTGCCAATTCCAATTGTACGTACTTTTCCTGTAACTGATGTAACGTATCTTTTACCTGATGATGTTCCTGTAAATTTACGCCTGTTACCTTTGTTACGGGGACAGTAGCCGATTCCGTTTTTGGTGTAGGAGGCTGTAACGCTTGTGTAATTTGCGGTAATAGCACATCACTTTTCCAATCCGATTTTTTACCCTGTATTTCTGTTTTTACTTGCGTAAAAATAGCCGTATTTAGCTCGTATTTTACAAAGAATTTAGGCTTTGTAAGCGTTGTATTTATAATACCATCTAACTCATAAAACCTTACATTAGAAGCATTTAAAAAGGTTTTTACACCTTCTTTTTTACAATGATTATAAAAATTACGTAACTTTTCTACAGGCATATTGACGGCTTTGGCAATCGCCTTATACTCTACAAAGAGAACTTCAACACCGTTTTGAACTACCTTTACAGGGATATAGGTATCATTAACAGTTACCCCTGTTTTGAATAAAATAATTTCGTGCATGATGTAAATTTTTCAGTTGTTAGACTTACGTAAGTTTATTTTTACGTACGTAAGTAATTTATTACATGCACTAAGTTAGGTAATTTTTAATTTTAATGCAATTTATTGTATGGTTATATATTTAATTAACTATTTTTTAGTGACTGCGTAATGATTTATTATATGAAACTTACTACTCTCAGTCTATTTCTTTTAGTTGTTTGGTATATTTGATATTACAGAATCCCTATTTGTAATTTACAATAACATACTTTAAACCTTAAATCAAATGACACCAGAAGAATTAAAATTCCAAGTCGAAAAATTATTAGAAGAAAATAGAATTGAAGAATCTATTAAACTATTATCAAAATATTCTAAAGGAAAACTATTTGAGGATAAATTAACCCTTATATCTCTTAGATTTGATGAACTCGAATATGAAAATAACTTGTTGTTAAAAACTACTGTAGAGTATCAAATAGGTAGAATTCAGATTGTTAAAAGCCTCTTAACACTTATTAATTCTAGCTCCTTTTTATCTACCAATATTAGTGATACCTCTACCATCATTATCCCCCCTCCCCCCCCTACCTACCAAGATGCAAGAGTTGACCGCCTAACTTCAGCTTTTATTCTTCTCATAATGTTCATTCCAATTATCATAATATTTTTCCCAAAAATCAATATATACATCGATGAGATAAATAATTTTAGAGAACCAACGCATGATATAACAATCGTTAAGAAACTGGAAAAAGAGACTATATCTAAGCTTCAAGAAATAGATAAAGAACATGAAAAGGTCAAAGGGGAGCTTTCAGTTGCCATGTCAAGTGATCCAAGGGAATATGCAAGATTATTACAAGAGGAGCGAAAATTATCTTTAAAAAAATCAGCCTTAGAACATAAGCTACTTACATTAAAAGTTCCTTCAATAAAGAAAATACCTAAGAACGACTATACCAATGGTAAGATAGCGTATGAAATACCTGATACGATGCTTATTGATGACGTAGCTCGTGTAGCATTAGTGCTATCAGATACGGCTAAGACTATAATTCAATTAAAAAGAACGATTAAAGGATTAGTAGAATCAGTAAATTCCTCTGTTATTTTAGATGATGTAGAAGTTAAAACTATTGATATTAGTGCGAATATGATTGCTAAACTAACTTGTTCTCAAAATAGCGTTAAAAAAGTAATAGAAATTACTCCTCTAGGAAAGGAACGTCAAAATCTGAATTTAAGGAAAGATTATACTGCCAACTGGCAGTGGGATGTTATCCCTTTAAAAGAAGGTAAAATCCCTTTAAACCTTCAAATTTTCGCTCAAATAGAAACGGATGCAAATACAAAAGATACTCTAAATATTAATGTATGTACTGAAAAAGTATTAGTAACTAGTGTATCTAGTTATACAATTACGCAAATAATAGGAATTAGCCTATTCCTTCTACTTATATTAAGTTCATTATATTTCTTTGTCTTTAAAAGACATAAGAATCCACTTGTAACACCTGGCATATATTTAGAGTCTGACAAAATAACTCAAGCAAAACAATACCTAAGAGAAGGACAAGTAAGTGAAGCAATAGAATTGATTAAAACTAACACAGAAAACTTAACCTATAAATTATCGCTTCAATTGGATACTAACTTAATTGAATATGACAGGGTTGACTCAGATGAACATTCAGGAATAATAGCCTATATTACTTCCAATCTTATCAAAAATAGAATAACTCGTTCAATACTGCGGGTAGTTTATAAAATCGAAAAGTCCTCTAAAGCTATAGATAAAGGCAATATGTAGAATAACAGCTCTACATACTGCTCCAATAGACCTTTCAAGTTTTTTATAAAATGAATTTCATATCGAAAGAATACAATCTATCACTATC
>CAYLSF010000485.1:0-5902 GCA_964385675.1 uncultured Saprospiraceae bacterium | reverse complement strand
ACCATGTTGAGTCTCAGAGATGTAAGATCATAATCTATGAAGGAAAAAATCATAATTGGAAATGGAATGGTCAGTTATAAATTTTGTAAAAAATTTGTAGCCAAAGATCCAAATGGTCAATATCAAATCACGGTTTTAGGGGAAGAACCTCGACCTGCTTACGACCGAGTACATTTGAGTGAATATTTTGATGGAAAGTCAGCGGAGGACTTAGCTTTAGCTTCTGCGGAATGGTATGAAGATAAGGGAATTGAACTAAAGTGCGGAGCATTAGTAACAGAGATAAATAGAACCGATAAAACAGTAACAACTAGAAAAGGGAAAGTATTTTCTTACGATATATTAATTATCGCAACAGGTTCTGTTCCGTTTGTGCCGCCTATTGACGGTGTGGATAAGAAGGGTGTTTTCTTGTATCGTACCATTGAAGATTTAGATGCTATCATTGGATATGGTAAAAAACTAAAAACTCAAGGCAAAACGGAAGCCGCTATTTTAGGCGGTGGATTATTAGGCTTAGAAGCTGCAAAAGCAGTAAAAGATTTGGGTTTGAAACCACACGTTGTAGAATTTGCTTCAAGACTGATGCCTCGTCAATTAGATGAAACAGGGGCAAATCTGCTAAAAGAAACCATTGAAAACCTAGATATTTCAATACACCTATCTAAAAATACAAAACAAATTACAGGAAACGGTGCAATTGATGGTATGCAATTTAGCGATGGAAGTGCGTTAGCGGTTGATATGTTGGTGATCTCAACAGGGATTCGGGCGAGAGACGAATTGGCAAAGGCTTGTGGTTTGGCAGTTGGTAAAAGAGGGGGAATCGTGGTAGATGATAGAATGAAAAGTTCAGATGAAAATATCTATGTGATTGGGGAAGCGGCTTTGTATAATGAAAAAATATATGGACTCGTTGCTCCAGGGTATGATATGGCAGAGGTAGCGGTAGCTCAAATTTTAGGGGAAGATAAACGCATGGAAGCCGAGATTGATATGTCCACCAAGTTAAAATTGATAGGGACAGATGTAGCAAGTTTTGGTGAAGCTTTGACGACTGACCCTACGGTTAAGACCATTGCTTTTGAAGATAAATTGAAAGGGACATACAAGCGAATCAATATTTCGGAAGATGGTAAAAAATTATTGGGTGGAATTTTAGTGGGTGACGCTACCGATTATAATATGCTGTTGCAAATCACTAAAAATGGAATGGCATTGCCACCGAATCCAGAGGATTTAATCCTGGGAGCGAGAGGTGGAGAAGGGGCAGCAGTTAACTCAGTTATGGATTTACCTGATGAGGCAATTATCTGTTCTTGCGAAAGTGTTTCAAAATCAGCGATTTGTACGTCCATCACTTCAGAAAATTGCCAAGATTTTAAGAGTGTTTGCAAACACACGAAAGCAGCTACGGGCTGTGGAGGATGTAAACCGATGGTCGTAGATTTGGTGAACGAGACGTTAAAATCCTTAGGCAAAACGGTTAAACAAACCATCTGTGAGCATTTCCCTTACAATCGTAGAGAACTTTATGATATTGTAAAAATCAAAGGCATCAAATCTTACGATGAAGCCTTAGACACCATAGGACATGGAGATGGCTGCGAGTCTTGTAAACCTGCTTTAGCCTCTATTTTTGCAGGATTATACAATGAAACTGCCGTCGTACAAGAAACGATTCAAGATACCAACGATCGCTATTTAGCGAATATTCAACGGAATGGAACGTACTCCGTAGTACCTCGTATTCCGGGTGGCGAAATAACGCCTGATAAACTCATTGTCATTGGGCAAGTGGCTAAAAAATATGGACTTTATACCAAAATTACAGGTGGTCAGCGAATAGATTTATTTGGGGCAAGAGTGGATCAGTTACCTTACATCTGGGAGGAATTAATCAATGCAGGTTTTGAAAGTGGTCATGCGTATGGAAAGGCATTGCGAACGGTCAAAAGTTGCGTCGGTTCTACATGGTGTCGCTATGGAATGGACGAGTCCGTGAGTTTTGCAATAGAATTGGAAGAACGCTATCGAGGCATTCGTTCTCCTCACAAATTAAAAGGTGGGGTTTCGGGTTGTATTCGAGAATGTGCAGAAGCCCGTTGTAAAGATTTTGGGGTGATTGCTACAGAAGCGGGCTGGAATTTATATGTGTGTGGAAATGGTGGAGCAAAACCTAAACACGCTTTACTTTTGGCAGAAGGCATTGATAAAGAAACTTGTATCAAATACATCGACCGATTTCTGATGTTTTACCTCAGAACGGCTGCCCCTTTGCAACGCACCGCAGCATGGTTAGAAAAACTCGAAGGCGGTCTGACCTACCTCAAGCAAGTCGTGGTAGAAGACAGTCTAGGTTTAGCGGCTACACTAGAAAGGGAAATGAACATGATGGTGGCAACTTACAAATGTGAATGGAAAGAAGTCGTTAATTCACCTGAATTACGCAAACGATTCACACATTTTGTCAATTCGGAAGACACCGATAATAATATCGAATTTATACCTATGCGTGGGCAAAAAATGCCTTCGAGGTGGTAATCTTATAGAATAGAGAACCGAGAAAAGAGAGCAGAGATGATTTTACAAATATCTCTTTTCTCTGCTCTCTTTTCTCGGTTCTAAATATATAATAATCATGGAAGCAATCTTGGAACAATATACATCAGTAGCTGCGGAAGAAGTACTTTTTTGGTATAAAGCCGCTCCGATTGATGCTTTTCCTGCAAATGGTGGAGCCTGTATTAAATATAAAGGTAAACAAATTGCTATCTTTAATTTTGTAAGAAAAGGCAAGTGGTATGCTTGTCAAAATTTGTGTCCACATAAGATGGAAATGGTACTCGGCAGAGGAATGATAGGTGATGCGAATGGTATTCCTAAAGTGGCTTGTCCGTTACATAAACGCACATTTTCGCTAGAAACAGGCGAAAATCTAAATGGTGATTTACCCACTATTGCCACTTATCCTGTCAAAATTGAAGACGGTTTTGTTTATGTAGGATTCAAAGACTAAACTTAAACTTTTAGAATTCAGAATCTAGACAATATTTCGTCTGACCTCTGACCTCTGACTTCTGACAGCGAAGCGATCTGTCTTCTTCTTGATATATCCGAAATCTAATGATGCTTGAACGATTAAATAAAGCAATAGCCGCTTTTGACGCTGCAAATGCGGCAGATCCAAATATAGAGATTTGGGAAGGGCAATCTTATCCCAAAGAATTGCTATATGGTCAGCGAATGTCGGCTTGTTTGAAGTCGTTTGCCCCTGATGCTTCTGAGGCATTACAGTTAGCGGCGAGATGTCAGCATATTTGTCGTTGGGAAGTGCCTCGCAGTAGTTACCCGATGGATAAAGCAGGATATCATGCTTGGCGAAATTATTTGAAAAAATATCACGCAGAAAAGGCAGGAGGTATTTTAGAAAGTGTTGGATATGAGGCAAATATTATCAAAGAAGTTCAACAATTATTATTAAAAAAACAACTCAAACGCAATCCAGCTACGCAAACATTAGAAGATGTTATTTGCTTGGTATTTATTGAGTTTTATTTGGCAGATTTTGTAAAAAAATCACATTACACGGAAGAGAAACTAATTGATATTCTGCAAAAGACGTGGCGAAAAATGTCCGAAAAAGGGCATCAAGCTGCTCTACAACTCAAACTATCCACAGAAATGACTACATTGATTGGGAAAGCTTTGGCGTAGTAATTTGCGATGAGTAAATAGTCATTTTATGTAACTGTTCAGAATAGAGAAGCGTCCCGATAGCTATCAGGAGCAGAGAAAAGAGATAAATCAAACCATAGTTTTGCTTAAAATAGGATCATTATGGGATATTTAAGTATGTTTAAATTAAGTATTCCATGAGGTTTCTATCTGTTCTCACTTCTCTTCTCCCAGTTCTGAATTTTCACCATTTTGTAAAAAACCAATCACTAATTACTAGCCACTAATCACTAATAAACCAACCAAATGTCAGAAAATCAAAGTACATCTATTTTTAAAAAACTGAGTCAACGGTATTTTTTAGCGTTGGGGATTCTGGCTATTATAATTATTGTTAGTCAGAGTTTAGTTCAAAACCATCTGCAAGACCAAATCAATGATTCTAGAGTAGTGAATGTAGCAGGACGACAACGAATGTTAAGTCAAAAATTGACCAAAGAAATTTTATTACTGACGGCTAATAATACTCAAAAAGAACGACTAGCCATTCAAAAGCAATGTTCAAAAACCCTACAATTATGGACATCAGCACATCAAGGACTTAAAAATGGTGATAAAAAACTAGTCTTACCAGACAACAATAGTGGTACGGTTCAGCAAATGTTTAAAGAAATCGACCCGCATTATCAAGGGATGGTTCGTAATATACAATTGATTATCAATACACTACAATTGTCTCCTCAAATTGGTTTAGAGCAATTACAGCCTTCTATCCAAGAAATATTAGAACACGAACCCTTATTTTTAGAGAATATGGATAAACTCGTGTTTCAGTATGATAAAGAAGCAAAAGAAAAAGTCCTCCAACTCCGAAAAATTGAAGTTGTTCTTTTACTTATCGCTTTATTGGCTATCTTTTTAGAATTATTATTCATCTTTAGACCAACTGCCCAATATGTTCAAAATATCATTCAACAACTCACTACTGCGAATCAAGAGACCGAACTTCAGAAACAAGAAATCACCGCATTATTCAAAGAAAAAGAACATACTGTTCAAGAGTTAAAAGCCTTGAACTTTGCATTGGATCAAGCCTCTTTGTTTGCGAGTATTACCTTAGATGGAAATGTCATTTACATTAGTAAAAAATTGACCGAATTTTTAGGGTATAAAAACAGGAAACCACAAGGGCAATTTTCCGAAATACTGACCGATGATAAAATTGAACAAGAATACATAGACCGTATTATTCGCACCCGTCATTATAAAATATGGAATGGTGAAATTTCAATTACCAATCAAAATAAGGAAAAAAATTGGCTAGATGTTTCCATGATTCCAGTGAATAGAAGTGGCGTGCAGCAGGATTATTTAATCTTGTGTAATGACATAACCGCTCGAAAAAATACAGAACTAAAACTACAAAAACTCAACGAAGAACGCCTAACCGAAGAAATTCGATTACAAAAAGTTCGCTCTGCACAAGTCATTGAAGCACAGGAAAAAGAACGCAAACGCATCGCCAGAGATATGCACGACGGCATCGGTCAAATGCTTACGGCTCTAAAATTTAACTTAGAAGCTATTCAGTTAGACGACCATGCAGCATTACCTAAAAAAATAGAAGGACTTAAAAAACTCAGTTCCAATTTAATCAAAGGTGTCCGAATTGCGACCTTCAACCTCACTCCTCCCGAACTCACCGATTATGGTGTTGCTACGGCAATTGCCAAACTGTGTCACGAGTTGAGCAAACTTGTAAAAGGTGATATTTATTTTGATAATAAAACCAGTTTCAACGGTCGATTTAATTCCATTATAGAAACCAATATTTACCGCATCACGCAAGAAGCCGTCAATAATGCGATTAAATACGCCAAAGCCAATTTTATATTAGTCACCATTTCTCATAGTAATAACTTACTCAGTATTGTTATTTATGACGACGGTATCGGCTTTGACAAAGAAGCCATTTTTGCAGAAAAAACCGTTAAAAATGGTATTCACAAAGGCTTATCTTTTATGCAAGAACGAGTCGCCTACATCAATGGTCGGCTGTTTATACACTCCAAAATAGATGATGGTACTCGAATTACAATTAATGTCCCGATAGACAGCATAGCCGTGTAGTTAAGGGAAATGTGACTAAAATGATTTCAAGCTTAACTCCACATATTTAGCACTTTTCATTATTTGAAATAAATTAAGTATTTTTACTTAAAAT
>CAYLSF010000484.1:0-5917 GCA_964385675.1 uncultured Saprospiraceae bacterium | reverse complement strand
ATTTTACTAGCTCCTGTAGCAAACGAAGACGAATGTATCTTATGGCAAAAACCAAATGTAGAGGGTCGCAATAAGCATAAAATGCTTGAACCCGATTGGTATGCTGTTAAGCATCCTTTTGTAATGGTCTGTTTTTATGGTTTTAGAGAAGCCATGTTTGGTTCTACGCTGCCGACTAAGGATGTAAGAGAAGCCATCAAATTATTGGAAGAGCGATATATGTTTGATGGTATCGTGCATGTACCCAAAGGTCGATTATTTAATATTCATCAAGTCTTCTGTCAAGTTCAACAATTTAAATTCAATAAATCTGAGACCATCCCAAATTATACCTCCAACGATTCTTTCTTATATCAAGGAAAGCAGGCTTATCCTTTTAGTTTTGGAATCACAGCAGATCATTTAACCAAAAGCGAAATTACTTTTTTTATAAAATCTATCCATCATTTTACTATGGATAGGCCTATTTCAACATATAAAAGAAATCTGCCCTTTGAGATTATATCAATTGGAGGTTGGTGTGGCCCAGCCAATGCTGTTGAAAATATTTTAAAAACTAGAACAGAGGCTCTCCCTTTTGATTATATTAATTGTAATATATATGCCGTGATAGCCGCAGCAAGAGAAAATTATGAGGTTTATTTTCAAAAAAATAGACATACAATTATGCCCCATATTGATTGGACAAATCCCGAAAAATCCCCAACTATGTATAAACGACTGAATCGGTTTGTAGATAAATTAAAAAATCCCAAACCTATTTTATTTGTTAGAGCCATACTTCATCTTGATTTTGAGGTGGCGTTACAAGAGATTTATACGTTTATCGAGGTTTTAAAGGAAAAATATAATCGAGAAAAGGATCGATATGTATTGGTTTTACATCATCAAAACGTTGGAACGGTTAAGCTAAAAATGTTAGCAAAAAATATTATGCTATGGGCGGTAGAAGGAACGGTTTCTTGGACGGCAATTGATGGCGATAATATCAATAAGGATTATGCTAAGATTATAGAATACTGCTTAGAAGAATCCAAATGGCAAGAAGATGAAATACAATTAAGACAACCCCATAAAATTATCCCTCATAGAGGCTGGCATGAAGAAGTTCCATTACTCTATCCAGAATTTATAAAAACTTAATTTTTAAGGGAATAATATTTATAGCTTGTGCTTGCTGTGTTATTTGGCGAAAGGCGGTATTATAAGCTCTTCGGTGTGGTGGAAAGTTATTTCCTACACAATGAATAATTACAGGATGTGAAGCCGTATTAGGATTCGTGATCTTAGCATCTTGTTTAGCACTTTGTTCTAATAGAGACCAATCGTGTGTTGTTACCCAAAAAATAGAACAAGTCGTATCTAATTGCATAATGTGAGGTTGGTGCAGATACAAACTTGCCCAAATTCCTAAAAGTCCTTGGTCATTTGCATGAGGATAACTTTGATTAAGCGAAATTACTTCCGTTATCATTTGTTGTACATCTACGGCATATCCCATAAATGTACCCGCATTCACATAACGATACTCCGAGACTATGGACTCAAATAGTGGTTTAAATACCTTATATTGATAGGTATAATCCTTTTCCGCAGAAAGTAGAATTCTAGTATCAAAAGCAAGAAATTTGGTTAAAAGCTGCTCCAAGTTTCCATTGAATAAAGTATCTGCTCCGTCCATACATACGATTATCTCATTTGGCGGAACAGTTTGTAAATAGTTTTGGAGTATCCAAATACGCTGCTTATGCTCAATAAATTTATGACCAATACCCAAGAATTCAACTTTAATTCCAAATACTTTAGCCGATTGTATTAAGGAATCACATAAAGCCTCCATCAAAGACTTAGACTCATTAATCGCCCAAACCAATATCCTAATTTTTAATTGACTATCTCGTTTTTTTTCAATCATTTTCAAATAAGAATATATCGTTATGCCCCGATTTTAAATCTTTTGCATAAAATACTGTTTTCCATTTTCCCGCTTCATCTACACATTGTATAGCTACTTCCGCTGCAAAATGTTGACTACGCTGTTCTATCTGCACCCTATTAATGGCTATCATTTCTGCACTTTCTATACCCAACCAAAAATGCTCCTCATCATCTGCTCGTCCGCCCCAAAATCGCTCATTATCTGTAAAACCCGACGCGGGTTGATGAACTCGTCCATCTCCTAAAGTAGAAAAACCAGAAGCCATTGGAACACCACCTACTTCTTGACTATCTTTCATAAACCTAAGGCGTTGAATATCCCATGCAAACTTACTATTGGTCGTTTTGGTGAGTACCCTCCACTTTGTGGACTGATGGAATTGTTTAGATTGGTAGTAAATATACTGTTCTTTGTCATTTTGTATAACTTCTACAACCGTTGCCGTATTCCATTCGCCCAATTGATCTTCATATTGTAAGCTAATTAATTCGGTGCTATATACATGATCTCCTTGAATAATTTGTACCAAATTAGGTATGGCAGCTTTATTCAATTCAAAGCCTATAAAATAATAGGGGATTACAAATTCATCTTCCAAAGGTTTCCCCCTCCAGGTCTGATTATCTGAAACCCTTACCCTTTCTGGTTTTGTATGTTCGGACTCATGCCCTGAGTCAAACCAATTAACGATTTTAATAGTATCCTCTTCAAAGGAAATTGGAATATATTGAACTTCCCAAATTCTATTTTCAGGTATTCGCCAGGTTAATAAACGCCATCTTTTTGATGGTTTTATCTCTTTATTATTATGTATTGGCTTATTTGCCGCTGTACAAATCCAATTGGTATATTCCTTTGACGCCGTATCTTTCACAATATGATCAAAAAGATAAGGATGCTTCTCTAATGCCTTAATAGGGTTTTTCCTTACCCATTCTATTTTATAAAAATGGTATGGTTTATCTCCTTTTTGAATACCCGCTAGATGAATAATTTTAGTAGGATTTTGGGTGGATTGACTAGCAAATAAAAAGTCCAATTCTGAATGTATAATCGTTTTTTGTCCTATTTTACATAAGTTCCAAAGATATGCCCACATTCCCGCTGTCCAAGTTTGAATATAGGTTTTCGCTGGTTTTGATAGATTTAAACGCTCAAAGTAGGTATTAAAAAGCTGATGAAGCGCCAATGAGTCATTATAGACTTGCTTCCAATATGAAATATCTATCCCTTGAAGTAAATATTGAGCGCCCCCTCCTTTATTTTGTTGGACTAGACTTATATCAACACCAACAACCTCACACATTTTATATAATAAATCATCTACTGGTAATTCAGGCACTTCTTTTCTAATCTTTTCACAACAATGGTGTAGATAATTATAACCAATATAGCCGTCTGTATTGCTTAAAAAGCAGGTATTAGGTTGCTCCAAGAGTTCATTAAAATCGGGTAGTGTTTTAAAAATAATATCACAATCATGGTAAAATATCGCATCTTCTTTCCATTCAGGATTATCCTCAAAAGCTTTTATAATCAAATGAGGCTGAATAGATGGAACATAGGATTTTCCTAATTCATCTCTAGTATCAAAATAAAGCCGAATATCGGCAGTCGGAAAATCAACAGCTAATGCTCTGAGTTCGGATGTGGCATAGCCACCAGGCATTGTGCTAAAAAGAGCAATACAGTCTCTCATTGAAATCCCTAATGCTTTAAAATTGGTTAAGTAAACCCGAGTTTGCCAAACAAAATAAGGCGTATCTGGCTGTGCCGATAAAAAACGAAGTCTCCGCTTTTTCACCAAGGAGCGACTTACGGGTTGACCAAAGGAAACTTTAATGATTTGTTGATGAATTTCAGTATCTGATGGTAGAGACACATTCTTTTTAAACGCAATACCAAGGTAATTTTCTAATTCTTTGAGACTCCTCTGATAGGAATGATTGAACAAGACATCATTAATAATATTTACAGCATCATCTTGTATTTTTCTTTGATCAAGTCCCTTGTTACGGCTGCTTGTAACGTAATTGTGCCAAATCGTTGCCTCTGAAGTAAGTCTTAGATTGTAGCCTTTGAGAAAACTCAAATACGTTAATAAATCTTCCTCTCCATTAAATCGAATATTATCAGGAAGTTGAACGTCATATAACCAACTACTTTCGGTAAATATAAAACCTGCTGCACACCATTTCGTCGCTACGATTTCACCATCTTTCAATGGCGGTTTATTTTCCGAGCGTAGGCGATTATCTTTATTGTCCTTATCGTTCAAAAACTTTTTAATGGTCAAAGGACTATTGTGGGTTAGCTTTAAGTATGCTTTGGTGGTATCTTCAATTTCATAGGCATTAGGATAAGTTGTAATAATAGCCTTTTCTTCTTCTATACTTTGATATTGATTAACTAATAAGTTATCCCAATTTTGCTTAAATCGTGAATGTGCATCGACCTGTAAAAAATACTTTTCACCACCAAATAACTTTCGTTTGACTTCATTTCTCGCCCATACTACCCCTTTTGCCTTTTCTTTCGGGGTATAAAGTATTTTAAGATTTGTAATATTTTTAGCGACTAATTCTTGATACGCTATTGCTGTATCTTGTAAATGAACGCCTATTGTAATACGTTCTGGATTAGCAGCATTTGCTAATAAGCTTTCAATTGTAGGGATTAATTGCGGATCAGCATAGGACGCAATAGAGACAAAAATAGTATCCATATTAAAATCCCAAATACTTTGATATTCTCTACACCAACTTGCCCTAGCATGTTGATCATCTCGATAAGTTACTTGTTGAGCTTTATCGAAAGGTACTCCATTCTCATAATAATACTTATCCTCAATATCTTCCATATATCCTCTCATTCGATAGATGTAGGATGAAAGCGTTGAGAACTTCATTCCAATAAATCTGATCGCCCTCGTACAAATCAACTGCTCTACAATTGGAATCCAATTAGCATTAAATTCCTCTACCTCAATTTCTTGTAAGACATCATCATAAAAAACAATAGTATATGCTTCCTTCAATGGCTTGAAAAAAGATTTATCCTTATGATCAGTTGCAATATATAAAGTGGCCCCTAAGGGAACTAAATCCCTTAAATATTGTAAAATACGCTCACAAGAATAATATAAATCTTTATACTGAAAATCATTTCGACGAATGTGAATGGCATAATAGGTTTGATCTCCAATGTAATTGATAAACTGCCAAGCTAAATCAAAAATATCATTACGATAGACAACGCCTTTTGCAATTAGTTTCTTTAATTCTGTAGCATGAGCGCTATAAAAAATCTGCTCAAAGCTACCTAATAAGTTTTTATCACAATAAATAACTTCTTCCTCTCCGATGAGATCTTTTAGATTTAAGACCGTTTTAAATTTCCTAAAGTTGGTCGGCACAGGAACAGGTTCTGTATTTACTATCGTCTCAAAAACCTTAAAATCAACCACTTTACTGATGGCTTTAATGGCAACTTCAGTGGCTTCGATATTTTTCTTTAGGGCATAATGCTCAATTGTTTCTAGTTTTATGCCCAATCTATTTAAATCAAAATAAGTTGAAAAATCAGAATTCCCTTCTAATAAGTACATTTTATAGGGAGGAGGCAGGATTAATGTTCGATTGGTTAAATACGCCAAACATACCGCCAATTCCAATGACATTCTGATATTATTAAAACCACCAGGATAAGGTTTTAAATAAATATATCCTTTCTCTCCATTGTAAAATTTAAATATACTTTTAAAATCCCATTTTAAATGATATATGTAATCCGTTCGTTCTTGTGCTATATTGGTGAGTAAGGTTTTATCCAATAGATTTTTCGCACGATGAATATCAATAAGTTGATCAGGCGTAAAAGTATAGTCCTGTTTAAAAAAGATACGCTTTTTGTGAATATCATCTATACTGTTTGCAAAATGTATAATAGGGCTTAGAGCTTTGTCGCCAGCCGGTCTCC
>CAYLSF010000483.1:0-5919 GCA_964385675.1 uncultured Saprospiraceae bacterium | reverse complement strand
AGAATGGCAAAAACTACGTGCTTATCGCTTGTTTCAAGTGATGTCCATTCTATTTATAATCGTATTTCCGTTAGCTTTTTTGGCCGGTAAATCCATAGAATTACCAACAGAACTAGGTACAGGAATTCAATTTTATACTTTCCCAAGAATTTGGGAAGCTTTAGGATATGCAGGTAATTGGATAACGTATTTTTTCCTTGGATTTCTCGGCGTTATCATGCTGACTAATGAATTTACCTTTAAAACCCTCCGTCAAAACCTAATCACAGGATTAAGCAGAAGACAATATTTTTTAGCTAAAGTGATTATGATGTTAGCTTTGGCTGGTTTTGCTACATTTTATTATTTCATCTTAGCTTTAGTGATTGGTTATACGCATACAGACGTGGTAATTTCAGAGGCGATATGGTATCATGTAGATATGGTTCCCCGATTTTTTCTAATGAGTTTTGCCTATTTGGTATTTGGCTTTTTCTTAGGGATGTTGATTCGTAGAACGGGATTGGCTTTATTCCTATATTTTATTTACATTTTGATTATAGAAATGGTATTGCGTTGGTGGCTACATGTTAAGTTCTTTGGAGAAGAAAATATTTATCGAAATTGGTATCCTGCTAATGCCATTGAAGATTTATGTCCATTTCCAATAGCTGAAATGATGCCACGAGATATGCCATTAAATATGTTTTTGGAGCCTCAAACAGCTATTTTACTTGTCTTAGGCTATGTCATTTTATTTTTAGGCATAAGTTATCGAGTGTTTCTGAAACGGGACATGTAGGGTTGGTGATTGGTAATCGGTGGCTGGTGATTGGATATTTTATTATGGTTCTCTGAAAATTTTAGTTTGTTTTACTCATGCTACTTTGTGGTGTGATAAAACAATTAACGTTAGAAAGTCACGTGATTTTGTGTTAATGTGTTGACGTCAACACATTAACACCCCAATATTTCAACACAAATAACTTTGGTGAAGAAAATGGTTATCGTTTCCACAAAAAATCAGAGAACCTTTATTATTTATTTGGTTGAATTAACATACTGCTTCAATAAACCTTCCATTTTATAGCCATTCACGGCGTAGTTTTCTAAATTAATTTCAAGATTTTTGTGTTTGTCTTCGACTATTTCGTAGATTAAAGTAAAGGTCTGAGCCGTTCCTTTTTCATAACTAATATTAAAACTAAAAACGTTCTTCCACGGAATTAAACCGGTTCGTTTGGATTTAATTGAAATGCCTTCTTTTAAAATTTCAATTTGTGCTTCCTTGTTAAAATATTTACGAGCGGTTGAAATAAATGGAGGGTAATCTACCAATGGAAGCGGTTTGAACAATCCATAAACACAAATGAAGAAAAGAACTAGAGGGATATAAGTTTCATCTTCAAAGAAATTTTCATAAAAAGTCCCTTCAATTAAGGTCTCAACTAATACATAGACACTACCCGTTAAAAAGAAGCCCAATAAAATAGCCATTATCCAAAATGCACTATGACTAAAATAAATAGACATCGTCTTTTCATTTTTGTCTAATCCATACTTATTCTGTTCTCTTTGTCCAATTTCAAATGCATCTAATTGTGTTCTTACTTCATCGGAAAGAATCATAGTCTTTTCAAATCGGTGTCCTCTTCTGTAAATAAGAGCAGATTGTTCTGCTCTGTAGCGTAAAGCTGCTTGATTATCAATATTTTGATACGCCCACAATAACCATTTTGGGGCGACTAAACTCCAATATAACCAAGCAAAAGGAATACTAACGATGAAACCTAAAATTGCCCAAGCTCCAGTAATTCCAATATGTTCTGTGTACCAAAGTGTACCAAAGATTCCAATGGCAATAATACCGATAACTGGTACATTGACAACAAATTGCCCTCTTGTGATGGCTTGCTGAATCGTCATAATTCAAAGATATTTAACAGGTAATTATAAAAATTATGATTGAAAAGAAAGTAGATTACCTCAAAAGTAGTTTTATAGAATGATAATTTAGTAATTTTATATCGAAAATTAGATTCCAATTAAGGTAGCAGTAATAAGGAATTTCTAACCTGTTTGCTGATAGTCACGTTCCTAATTTAATGAAGTTGTTTAATAATTCGTGATAAAATGATTAGTAACTGCTTGATAGTCAAGACGAAGCTCATTTTTATTTTCGTAGCCAATCCCGATAGCTATCGGGAACGGGAATAAAAATAGATGAAGTACTGGCTATCAATGAGTTACTAAGCGTTTATTAAAGAGTTTTTAAACAACTTCAATATATGTTCAACAACAAAAAAGTAATTGTCCTACATGAAAAAAATATTCTTCCTTCTATTTCATCTAATCATCGGTTTGCCACTACTAGCACAACGTCCTGAACTTGTAGTGCAAACAGGGCATTCTGCCCCTATTACAGATATTGATTTTAATGCAAATGGACGGTATGTTGTGAGTAGTAGTTGGGATAGAATGCTAAAGATATGGGATGTTACGACTAAAAAAGAATTAAGAACTTTACCTGATTTTACAGAAGGACTGACCTCTGCAAAAGTAGCTTTTTCTAGCGATAGTCGTTTTGTAGCAAGTGGTTCGGCAGATGGTACGCTCAAGATTTGGGAGTCGATGACAGGGCGAGTGATTCATACCTTATCTGAAGGACAAGGCGAAATTGGTGCATTGGATTTTCATCCTAAAAATAATAGAATAGCTGTTGGTTGGGGAGATGGAAGCATCAAAATATGGGATGCAGCATCTGGTGAATTGTTACAAAATATGCTGGCACATACCGATTTGGTTACCTCCTTAACCTATAGTTATGATGGACGAACAATTTTGAGTGCGGCAAATGATGGTAAATTGATGTTGTGGGATGATACCAAGATGAATATAAAAGAAATTTTAGCTAATAATGCTGGGCAGATTGCTTCTGCAGCCTTTAGCCCCGATGATAAATATGTGATTTGCGGTGGGAATGATGGTTTGGTAAAAGTATTTAAATCAACAGGAAAATATATCAATGCGTTTGAAGGGCATCTGGATAATATTGTAAAAGTAGATTTTAGTGCAGATGGACAAACCATCATAAGTGGCGACAAAGGAGGGAAGATTATTATTTGGGATGCGGTAAAGGGAGATTCCATATCAGAAGTTGAAAAATCAATTGAGTTTTTGAATACGCTAAAGTTTTTACCAAGCGGTGAATTTTTTATGGCGAATCACCAACAACATTTAGCTGTTTATAGAAAAAATGGTCAACTTGTTCGACAACTCACTGGTGAGAAAAGTGAAAATATATTTGATTTTGTCAATACGGTAAAATTTAGCCCCGATGGGAAAAATATTGTCAGTGGGGGAGGAGATAGAAAATTACATTTTTGGGGAGAAGCCACAGGCATTACTATTCAGACGGAAGCTACCGTCGTTAATTCTACCTTTAGTCCTAATGGAAAATTAGTAGCGGTTTCAGATGCAGCAGGTACAATTTCGCTTTGGAATACCACAACAGGTGATTCTATTCGTGCTTTTTTAGGACACAATGAAGCGGTTAATTCCTTGGGGTTTACACCAAATGGAAGATATTTACTGAGCGGAGGAGAAGATAAAAAACTGATAGTATGGGAAGTGGCGACAGGAAAACTTCTAAGAACCATGACAGGACATACGCAAGCTATTTATTCGATAAGTGTGCATCGTTCTGGTCAATTGGTGGCGGCAAGTGATGGAGATGGATTAGTGAAAGTTTGGCATATTTTAACAGGTAAAGAATATGGAAGCTATAAAGGGATTGAAGGATTGGCGATGTCTGTTTCTTTTACCCCCGATGGCTATTATGTGTTGAGTGGTTCGGATGCTGGAATGATTAAAATTTGGGACATTGAAAGCACAGAATTAGTTTATGAAGTGCAGGCACAGCAAGGAATGATTTTGTCCTTAGATTTTAGTCCCAATGGTGAATACCTTATTATTGGAGGAGGTGGAAATGATAAAACCGTTTCACTGTGGGATGTGATTACCATCGAGTATTCAGGAACTTTTGTAGGACATTCAGAAGGAATTTCAAGTGTTTCTTTTCATAATAGTGGGCGGCTTTTTGCAACGGGGTCTTATGACAATACCGTGCGATTATGGTCTATTGAAGAAGAAGACCCAATTGCTGTTTTTTATAATTTAGGGCAACAGGATTGGGCTATCGTTACTCCTGATGGTATGTTTGATGCTTCTGATGGAGCTATGGCTCAAATGCACTATGTTGTTGGTTTAGAGCCGATTGAATTAGAACAAGTGAAGGAAAGATATTATGAGCCAGATTTACTCCAAAAGTTATTGGGTTATAACACGGAGCCACTAAGAAATGTAGTGACTTTTGATGAAGTTGCCTTATTTCCAAAGATTGAATTAGATATTAAAGGGGAGCGTAAACCTGAACTCAACATTAAATTAACAGAACGTAATGGTGGACTAGGAAAAGTGAGTGTTTACGTGAATAATAAGGAAATTATCGAGAATGTTAACCCTAATAAGAAGGATAATTTAAAGGTTGATTTAAATCAATATAGTAAATATTTCAATTTCGATAAAAGGAATGAAATTGCAGTACGCTCTTTCAATGAGGAAGGTTGGTTAAGTAGTCGAATGGAATATATTGGTTATCAAATACCTAAAGCAGTAGCTAGAGGAAATGGTGGGAAAATTACCCTCAATTTGGCAGATAATTACACGCCTCAATTTTATGGATTGATTATCGGGACATCGGATTATAGAGGAGAAGCCTTAGATTTAAGTTATGCAGATAAAGATGCTGCTGATATAGGTAATTCCTTAAATTTAGCAGCTGGACAATTATTTGGTCGCTCTAATGTCCATATTAATATTTTAACGACTAGCACCTTTACAAAATCCAGTAAGCGTAATATTGAAAAAGCATTTAGAAAAATATCAAAAGTAGCCAAACCAGCAGATATTGTGGTGGTTTACTTATCCGGTCATGGTGTCAATTATGGAGCAGATAAACCTTTATTTTACTACCTTACTAAAGATGTGGCTTCTGGTGATTTGTCAGATGCTCAAATTCGGGAAAATTATGCTGTTTCCACGAATGAGTTTACAGAAATGTTGAAAGACATTGCTGCTCAAAAGCAAATTATGATTATTGACGCTTGTTCATCAGGTGGTTTAGTTGATAATATCCTAACGGCATCTAAAAATATTTCCTCTAGTCAGCGTCGAGCCTTAGATAGATTAAAAGACCGAACAGGAACTTTCATTCTAGCCGGAAGTGCAGCGAATAAAGTAAGTTATGAAGCGAGTCAATTTGGACAAGGTTTGTTGACTTATAGCTTGCTATTAGGGATGAGTGGCTCGGCATTACGAGAAAAACAATATGTAGATGTGATGCAACTTTTTCAGTTTTCAGCCGATAAAGTTCCAGAATTTGCGGAGTATGTTGGAGGGATTCAGCGTCCTGTAATTGCCGCACCTCGGGGAGGTAATAGCTTCGATATTGGACAAGTCACCCCCGAAATCAAAATTCCATTATCAGATGTTAAGCCCATATTTATCCGTAGTAATTTCCAAGAAGAAACTGCTTATGACGATGTATTAGAAATTGGCGATTTACTTGATCAAAAACTTACTGACATTGCAGCACAGGGACAAGGGGCAAGTATCATTTTTGTAGATGTTAAAAAATATCCGAATGCCTATTCTATCAAGGGACGTTACACGTTACAAGGCGAAACTTTAGCATTGACAGGTAAAATATTTAAAGGTAAAACCCTAATCAATGATTTTACCGCTGAAGGTACAACTTCTAATTTAGAGGAATTAGTGGATCAGTTATTAGGGGCTATTACTTCTGGTTTGAATTAATATCTGTAACTTTCGACTTTCGACTTTCGACTTTCGACTTTCGACTTTCGACTTTCGACTTTC
>CAYLSF010000482.1:0-5928 GCA_964385675.1 uncultured Saprospiraceae bacterium | reverse complement strand
TGAATCAATAGGTACGATGATCGTAGGTATTATGAATAATAGTCAATGTCAATAAAGGACGACAACATATGTATGACGTCAGGAGTAAATAGACCAAAAGTAATTATTGAATTTGGTGTTTCATTTATGTTACATACCTTAATAATATTCTTTTGTGTATTTTTACAGGTAAAATCAACAATTTTGGAATTATGACACTCAACAAATCATTAATTTATATCATATTAGGTAGTTTATTTCTTTTTGCCACTACACTATCCGCTCAGGTTAGAGTAGTCAATGAGAATGGAGATGCTATTATATTGATGCCTGATGGCACATGGAAATACGCAGACCCTAAGAAAAAAAAGGAGGAGACTAAGGTTATCGCTAAAAAGGATACTAAAGTAACCAACGAAACGAAGGGCAAGAAGAGTAAGTCCAAAAAGGATAAGACTACTAAAAAGTCTAAGAAGAAATCCAAAAAGGACAAGCCTAAGAAGGTCAAGAAAAAGAAGTTTAAGAAGGACAAGACCAAGAAGGTGAAGAAACCCAAGGTCAAAAAGAGTAAATCTAGTAAAAAGAAATCTAAAGAGGCTGTGACTAAGAAATCTAAAAAAGCCTCAAACTCGAAGGATATTGCCAAGAAAATTAAGAAATCAAAGGCAAAAGCTAAAAAGCCATCTAAAGGTAAAAAGGCAAAAGCTTTTGTTTATAAAGTACCAAAGCGTAAACGCAAAGTAAAGGAAGTGATTAAACCAATTCCTTCTTGTGATTACTCAATGGATGAAAGAGATGTCTTTACTCAAAAACGTAAAGTAGCATTACGAACTCGTCCTTTTTTCACCTTTACTCAACCACAATTAAAGAAATTCTTGAGAGGACAAGATTATTTAACTTGTGAAGGCTCCTTATCAAAAGTGGTCGGTGTAACAGTACTAAACGTAAAATTCACAATAGAGTCCACACAAGCCCAAAAAGAGTATGGAAGAATAGAGGATGGTACTCGAATGATGATTAAATTACTAAATGATGAAACCGTAACTTTAATCTGTGACAAGACAGATGCCGGTAAAGTAGATGCAGACACGGGTACTACTACTTATGATACATATTTTACAATTCATAATAAAGCTGAAAAAGAACTACGGAAGTCTGAAGTAGTTCAAGCAAGGGTCTTATGGTCAACGGGCTATGAAGATTACGAGGTTAATGAATTAGACTTTTTCATGGATCAGTTTTATTGTATAGATGCCGCTTATGAAGATAAGAAGAAGTAAAGACATCGTTAGTGATAACGCTTTACAGCAATTATTTTCATACTTTAATTAAAATATGAAACACGAATTATAGGTTGACTATGATTCGTGTTTTTTTGTGTAAAAAATTTTGTAATCCCACTTTGTTATATGACGAGCAATCTCTGCTACTTTTATCTCTCAATTGAAAATGTAACGAATAGATTTACCTTTTGCACGACTTTTTTATTATATTAATTATTAAAATTGGTTCTTTGAAAAATTTTGTGATTAGTCACCAGATGAGTTGTTTAAAACTATTGTAGTCAACAATTAAAGTGATATTCTTAGGAAACAACTCACCTGATGACTTCTATTCCACAAAAAAATTCAGGCAACCTTAAAATTTTACTACCCAACTAATAACGTCAGGTTAAAAACGATAAGAGATAGGCAATGAAAAATGATACCAATGTTCTAGTCAGCCACTGCTTAATGTAACGAAACATGCCGTATCATGGACGAGAGTTGACTATTGGGAAAGAGTTGTCAGTATTCTAGTCTATGTAATATATCTTATCTTTGGATTAAATCGAAAGATTATGATTCTAACAGGTTTTACGGACGAAGCGTCAAATGAGGTCGCAAAACAAATTCAAGTCACTAAAGAATTAGGGTGGGCATACCTTTCTGCTCGAACTATGGGAGATGCGAATATCCATGATATTTCAACAGCGGCATTTGAAAAGGTATGTGAACAATTGGAAACGAATAATATCAAAGTAGCAGAATTTGGGACGTTGATTGGGAGTTGGTCAAAAAGTATTGATTCCGACTGGCAAATTACGGTAGAGGAGATTAATCGTTGTATTCCGCGTATGCAGCGATTGGGCGTAAAGTATGCTAGAGTGATGTCTTATGGACAAAAACCATGGGGCGATAATCAGCAAGAACAAGAACGATTTAGACGATTGCGAGAAATTGTAGCTCGATTTAAGGATGCAGGATTGGAAGCCATACATGAAAACTGTATGAATTGGGGCGGTTTTTCAGCAGAACATACTTTGCGATTATTAGAAGAAGTGCCTGGTTTAAAACTACTATTTGACACAGGAAATCCAATTTTTCAAAGAGATCGCTCAAAACCTGAACCGTATCCTTGGCAAAATGCCTTTGAATTTTACCAAAAAATAAAACACGCCATTGCTCATATTCATATCAAAGATGGTATCATGCACGCCGAAGAAGGGGAACCCGAATACACTTTTGCAGGAGAAGGTAATGCTCAATTGGATTTGATTCTAGCGGATTTAAAAAAGGAAAACTATCAAGGTTTTATTGCTATTGAGCCGCATATTGGTAAAGTATTTCACTTAAAAGACCGAGCCGAAACAGACGCACAGCGAGTATATGATTTGTATAAGATCTATGGGCAACGATTTGAAGCGCGATATTTTTAGATATTGATAATTGAATTTTTCACCTAGCAACCAATCCCGATGGCTGTCTATCGGCAGCTATTAGGAAAGCGACTAATGGTCGAAATCTTAAATAAATGACAGTTTTAAGCACTTAAATTGGCGTTATTAAAAACTGATTAATCAAAGGTTTATATAAGTAGCGTACTGCAAAAGGTCATTTTTTTGAATAGAAATCAGTGCCGATATTTATAGGAATAAACACTTTTTGTTTATCAAAAGACCAGTATTGACTCATTCTTATTCGAATAAATTATTTTTTAAGTTTTATCTCTAGCCATAAAACTTAGGCTTTTGTAAAGAATAACTATTTTAAGCAACTGATTACTAGGCAACTAGTCACTAATTACTAACGCCAACTTAAATACAATGCTTTAGAGGATTAAAGCGGTCAGTCATTTTGGACTAGTCGCACTAGTCCATTAATTCCTCTTGTGGATTCTTCATATAAATTGCTGCAATCCCCAAGCTCAAAAAACAAACCATACAAACTAAGCCACTAATCCAATAACTTCCCGTATAACTCAAAGACGAACTCATTAAATACGGTCCAATCGCACTACCAAATACGACTACCGTCATGACTTGTCCGATAATAGCCCCTAAATGTTGTTTTCCAAAAAAGCGAGGCATCGCAATGGAATTGACAACGCCAAACAGACTCATCATAAAAGCATTTCCAAAAACCAATAAATAGAAACCAATGGTATAATCCAATATAATCATCCCTGTACAAGCTAAACCACCGCCAAGACTCATAATGTAAATTAGATATTTAACTTTTGTTTTATCCGCTATCCAACTAAAACCTAAAGTAAAAATTACAGCCGTGATGGCGGTAGGTTGAAAAACACTAATGGCAGTTGCTCGACTCAGTCCAGCTTCTGCAAAAATGGATACCACATGAAAAGTAAAACCTGTAATGTACAATCCTTGCATGGCCAATAACCCAGTAACCACCCAAAAACTAAGCGTTTTTCGAGCTGCTTCGAGGGTAAAGTCTTGTTTTACAGGAAAGTGATTTTTAACTGCTTTGGGATTAATAGGTTGTCCATCAGGAACTAAGCCCACATCTGTTGGGTCATTTCTAAAAAAGACAAAAATGATAATCGGGAAAATAAAGATGAGCACCAATGCGGTAAATTGCCAAGCCGAACGCCAGCCATATTGTTGTATTAAATATTCATATAGCACAGGCGCCATGGAAAATAATAAAGAAATCGCCACATTAGAAAACCCCATAGCAAAACCCCGTTTAGTGTCAAACCATTTCATCATCATGGTACGGGAGGCTAAGGTTAGTACCCCTTGCCCAAAAAATCGCATCAATAAAAAACCAAACAGTATTGCTATAAAAGTTAAAACAACAGGTGTAGTCTGAGCATCATGAATAAAAAATTGAAGGATTTTATCCACTTGACTCATATACAACAAAGCCACCCCTAGCCCAAAGGAAGCCGTTATGGCAATTGGTCTCGCCCCGTATCTATCATACAGTTTCCCTGCCTTTGTCAAAATCAAAGAACTCGTAATCGTTCCGCACATATACGCCAAACTCAATGTATCCCTATTCATGCCTAAAGCATCCAATAAGCTATCGGTAAAGGTAGAAACGCCAATGGTCTGCCCCGGAATACTCATTACGATTCCTAGCGTTCCCATACCCACAATCCACCATCCATAAAAGAATGGAAAACGATCCGCACCAAAAGGAACTCTTGCAAATTGCTTCATAATCTGTTTTTGGGGACACAGAGAACACAGAGGAGACACAAAGAATCACAGAGAAAATAAACTTTGTGTTGCTCTGTGTCTCCTCAGTGTTCTCTGTGTCCTACTCCCAATATTTAAAATTTAAAATATGCCTTAGCATTCCTATAACAAATATCTTCTACAATCCCCCCCAACCATTGTTCATCATTTGGTAATTCCCCATTATGCACATCTCGCCCAATCAAATTACACAAAATCCGCCTAAAATACTCATGCCGTGGAAAAGATAAAAAACTTCGACTATCCGTTAACATACCAATAAAACAACTTAATAACCCCATATTAGAAAGCGTATTCAATTGCGTTTCCATACCATCTTTTTGGTCTAAAAACCACCATGCCGAGCCCCATTGCATTTTACCTCGCACACTACCATCATTAAAGTTACCAATCATTGTTGCCATTACTTCATTCACACTTGGATTTAAATTATATAAAATCGTTTTGGGCAATTGATTGGTACTATCCAATTGATTTAAAAAGGCGGCTAAGTCCATGGCTTGCGCGTAATCGCCAATGCTATCAAACCCCGCGTCCACGCCTATTTTTTGCATCATTCGACTGTTGTTGTTTCGCAAAGGTCCAAGGTGTAATTGCATCCCCCAGTCTTTTGCAGCATACATTTTTCCTAATTCGACAAGCAATGCAGTCATAAATTGCTCCACTTCTTCTTTAGACAACGATTGACCATCTATTCGTTTTTGGAAAATTGTATTTAAGACCTTTACCGAAGATGTTCTAGCATAAACTTTGGGTAAACCATGATCTGAAATTCGACAACCCTTTTGATGAAAATAATTGACTCGATTTTGTAGAGCATTAACCAATTCTTCAAAATTAGAGATAGATATATTCGTCGTTTTTGCTAAGGATTCAATGTAAGGAATAAAGGTATCATTTTCAATTAAAATCGCCTTGTCGGGTCGAAATGCAGGCAATAGCTGAATGGAGCAATTATTACTTAAATGAGCTTGATGATATTCTAAAGTATCTACTGGATCATCTGTCGTGCATACCGTTTTGACATTCATTTGCTGTAATAATCCTTGTGTGGTATATTCGGGGGACTGTAGCCGTTCTGTGCATTCCTTGTAAATGCGTTCAGCAGTAGTAGGAGAAAGAAGGGTATCAATTCCGAAGTATCGTTTTAGTTCCAAATGTGTCCAATGAAATAAGGGATTGCGAAGGGTATAAGGTACAGTTTCTGCCCATTTTAAAAACTTGTCTTTATCCGAAGCATTGCCTGTAATATATTTTTCTTCAATCCCCAATGTCCGCATCGCTCGCCATTTATAATGATCGCCATCGAGCCAAACTTCTGTAAGGTTTTTAAATTGTTTATTATTGGCGATTTCATCAGGTGGTAGATGATTGTGATAGTCAATTATCGGTTGCGGTTTAGCATAATTATGATATAGGATTTCTGCCGTTCTATTATCCAATAGGAAATTATCGTCTAG
>CAYLSF010000481.1:0-5943 GCA_964385675.1 uncultured Saprospiraceae bacterium | reverse complement strand
CAACTAAAAAACTTATTACTATCTCCTTGACGCTAATCCGATAGCTATCGGGACTTATATCTATTGAATAGGAAAATCATACGGATTTATGATGTATGATATAAAATTTATGATGTATGATTTCCTCAAAATCTAAACAAAAAATTACTGTAGTTATCAATCAGTAAAATATTGACAATCAAACAACTATCCATTGACCACTAATCACTAATCACTAATCACTAATCACTAATCACTAACAAACTAATTCCCTGCATCTAAGCGTCTAATGACTTCATTGGTGATATTAATGGCGTCGCTTACATAAAAAATATCATCGTCATTATTTTTGGTTAGTATCAAGTCCATCGCACGTTCTACAGCGATTTGTCGGATAATAGGACGAATTTGCTTTTCAAATGAACGAAGTATTTTTTTACGTTCTTCTTCTATACCTCTTTGAATTTGCTGAGCATCTCGTTGGTATCGCTTTAATAATTTTTCATATTCTTTATTGAGTCGGTCAAGTTGTTCTGGAGATACTGTTGCGGTATTCCTAGCCATATATTGTTTCCGATCTTCTAATGCTTTTCGTTGTTTATCAATAGCGGCACGTTCAACCTCCACCATTCTATTAATTCTGTTGGAAAGATCTTTTCCCTTTTGAGACTTTGTCAATACTTCCATCGGATCGACAACGCCTACTTTTGTGCCTTGTGCTAATGCTAAATTAGAGGTTAATAAACATAAAGAAAGGCATAAATAACTCATTGAAATAGTAACAGCAGTAAATAATTTCTTCATTTGTAATGATTTAAATTTAGGAATATAAGTAGCTAATCAAAATTATTCGATACATTTTTGAAGGTGGTTTTTTAGCCAATACTGCGTTATTTTTTTCAGCAATAAAGCGATTATTCCTTCAAAAAATGCCTTGTCTTGTCTAAAAAATCCCCTCGTTCAAAAATGACGAATAATGATGCTTATCTACTTACTACTCAAAATAGGAGTAGAAATTCTTAATATTGTAAAGTATAAAGAAAAACATAATTTATTGTACTTTTATTGCAAAATCGAAGTAAAGCGTGCTTCTAAAAAAAGTAATAAAACTAATTCTATATCCAATAACACAGCGTAGTAATCAGTTTTATCTCTGTTTTGAATAGTTAAGCAAAATCAAATCAATGAGACAAAGTTTAATAAAATTATGGTTTCTATTTTGGATATTACTTCATCCGATAATGTATCTTAATGCACAATGTAACTTCAATGTTGATGCAGGAGTAGATACTAGCTTTTGTTTCCCTACCAATTACCAATTAAATGCAAGTGTAAGTGGTACGATTGTCAATACACCAACCTATCAATGGACGCCGAGTACGGGATTAAATAATCCTAATATTCCAAATCCAATCGCTAATGTTACGGGTTTATCAACTTACACCGTTACGGCAACCATGCTCTCTAACACCAATTTGGTGCAAAATGGTGATTTTTCGGGTGGAAACACGGGCTTCACGAGTGATTATGTAGTCGGAACAGCTACAGGAAGTCCTGGTCTTTTAGCTCTAGATGGAACTTATGGGATTACAACCAATGCAAACTCTGTACATAATTTCTTTTCTAGCTGTATTGACCACACTACAGGTAATGGAAATATGTTAGTTGTGAATGGCTCCAGTGTTACTAATCAAAATGTTTGGTGTCAAACTGTTACTGTAACGCCCAATACCGATTATAATTTTTCGACATGGATACAAAGTGTTGAACCCAATAGTCCCGCTATTTTACAATTTTCTATCAATGGTATTTTATTAAGTACACCATTTAATGCTTCTAGTACAACTTGCTTGTGGCAACAGTTTTTTGCTACATGGAATTCTGGAGCGAATACTTCTGCTACTATCTGTATTGTAAATCAAAATACAGCAACTAATGGTAATGATTTTGCTTTAGATGATATTGCTTTAAATCCAGTTTGTATTGCTACAGATGTAGTTACCTTAGATATAGAAAACGTTAGTACAACGATTATCAACGAAACCATCTGTCCAGGGGATTCTTATTTCGCAGGAGGACAACTTCAAACTACAGCTGGTACTTACAATGACACACTAGTCTCCAATGCTGGTTGCGATAGTATTGTTGTCACCAATTTAAGTATTGAAAATATTGCGGTAAATCTTGGAAATGATACCACATTTTGTGATGGCAATATGGTCGTTTTAGATGCTACAAACACTAATGGAACCTATCTATGGCAAGATAATTCGATCAATCCAACTTTTTCCGCTAGTGCATCGGGGCTTTATTTTGTAGATGTCACGGTAGGAAGTTGTACGATTAGAGATAGCTTGAATATAGTCGTTAATCCTAATCCTGTGGTTAATTTAGGCGTTGATACGGCACTTTGTGATGTTTCCAATTTTCCACTTGATGCGACTACCCCAAATGTTACGTATCTATGGCAAGATAATTCAACCAATCCAACTTTTACAGCAACGCAATCAGGTGTATATGCGGTATCTGTCACTGATAATAACAATTGTGTCGGTACTGATGATATTACCCTTACTTTTGGAACAAGTCCGATTGTTAATTTAGGAAATGATACGGCTATTTGCGATGGAAATACAGTTTTATTAGATGCAACTAATGTAGGTGCAACTTACTTATGGCAAGATAATTCAACTAATCCCACGCTTTCTACTAACACTGCGGGTACTTATTCTGTTGATGTCTCTTTAGCACATTGCACAACAAGTGATACCATTAATATTATTGTCAATCCTAATCCTTCTATTAACTTAGGCATTGATACTGCTTTTTGTGATATTACGTCCTATTTGATAGATGCAACTACACCAAACGTTACCTATCTATGGCAAGATGGTTCTATGAACTCAACGTTCAATGCTACACAGACAGGAAATTACAGTGTAACCGTTACGGATAATAATGGTTGTGAAGGCAGTGATGACATCAATTTAACTTTTGGTCAAAGTCCGACAAGTCTATTAGGAAATGACACGACCATCTGTGAAAATACAACTTTACTGCTAGATGCTACGACATCAAATGCCACTTATCTTTGGCAAGATAACTCAACTAACCCCACATTTTTAGTGTCCGCAGCAGGGCTTTATAAAGTGACTATTACCGTTGGTACATGTTCTATTGAAGATAGTATTCAAGTGAATATTATTCCTAGTCCTACGGTTAATATTGGTGCAGATACCGCTTTATGTGATGAGACTTCTTTCGTGCTAGATGCTACTACACCAAATGTAACGTATCTCTGGCAAGATAATTCTACAAATCCAACTTTTACAGCCACGCAATCAGGCGTTTATGCAGTCACCATTACAGATAATACAAGTAGTTGTACTGCTAGTGATGATATCAATCTCACATTTAGTCAAAGCCCAATCATTGATTTAGGAGAGGATATGACTTTTTGTGATAATCGGACGTTTACTTTGGATGCTACAACAAATGGCGTTACTTCCTATGTTTGGCAAGATGGCAGTACCGATCCCACATTATCTTTAAATACTTCGGGGATTTATGCAGTTACTGTCACTAATGCGGCTAATTGTACCGCTAGTGATACCGTTACGATTTCCTATCTTCCTCTTGATGCCCTTAATTTGGGTAACGATACGTCCATTTGTCTCGGTACAGCCATTACTTTAGATGCCTTTATTCAAGATGCGACTTACCTATGGCAGGATAACTCTACTGATGCGACCTTAACGGTTAGTCAAGCTGGGGTATATAGTGTAGCGGTACTACATCCTTTCGGTTGTACACTTACAGATTCTATTCAAATTGGCATTACATTACCACTAGATCCTGTGTCACTCCCTTCCGATACCACGATTTGTAAAGGTCAATCTGTAATTTTTAATGCTTATCAACCCAAAGCTACAGCTTATGAATGGATTGGTGAAAGTGCCTTTTTTGGTCAAAATGATCCAAACGATACCATTTTTAATGCTCGCTTTGATGGTAACTATACTGTTACAGTGAGTAATAAATGTGATGCCATTACACACACGATTGATTTAACAGTAGAGGATTGTAGCTGTACACCTTACATTCCTAATGCTTTCTCACCCAATAATGATGGGGTCAATGATGTTTTTAGGGTTTTTAGTGGTTGTCCAATAGAAAATTTCAATCTACAACTGTTTGATCGCTGGGGCAATCAAGTTTTTCAAAGTACCGATATAGCGACAGGCTGGGATGGTACTTTTAGAGGACAAAATGTAGATACCAATATTTATGTTTGGCGTATTTCCTATGATACGACGGATACATCTGGACAGGTTGTCAATACGGTTTTGACTGGTGATATTACTTTGATACGATAGATTTTTGTGCATGTAATTAAGGAGGTAGGAGTAAACAGAAATTCTTTAAACTACTACTGCCTCCTCTTCGTGCAAAGGTAATTCAACGAAGAAGGTTGTTCCTACATTCTCTTCCGTTTCAAAATAAATAGACCCCTTGGCGGCATCGACTATATTTTTAGACATAGCTAATCCTAGACCTGTTCCAGAGTTTTTAGTGGTAAAATTAGGGACAAAAACTTTACGTTTTTTATCCTCTGGGATTCCGCAGCCATTATCTATGACGCTTACTAAGGCATAGTCTAATTTCTTTTCCAAAATCACTTGTATATAGCCTTGCCTATCTTCAGGGATTGCTTGAATCGCATTTTTAATAATATTATTCAATACCCGAACCAATTGATTTTTATCTGCAAAGATAGTGCATTGTTCCTTTGGCATTTGTATCGTGAAGTCAACATGTTCATCCTCCGTGAATAGATTATATACAGAGTTGACCAATTGATTTAAATTCAACACCTCGTTATTCGCTTGAGGCATTTTAGCAAAAGAAGAAAATTCTGTAGCGATACGAGATAAGGAGTCAATTTGCTCAATCAAAGTATAACAAACTCGCTTCAACATCGGTGCGATATGCTCAGGATTGCTTTTATAGGCTCGCTGTAGAAACTGAATTTGTAATTTCATGGGGGTTAATGGATTCTTAATCTCATGTGCCACCTGTTTGGCCATTTCCCGCCAAGCACTTTCTCGCTCCGATTTTGCCAACTTATTTGCACTCTTCTCTAACTCAATCAACATTTTATTGTATTCCTCGATCAATTCTCCTAACTCATCATTACTTTCCCAAACTAACGATTCGTTTTGTTCTCCTAATTTTAATTGTTTCAGTTTTTGACCCAATGCTGCAATCGGACGAGTAATCCGATCAGATACAATGATGGCAATCACCCCTGCTATAAAAAAGAGCAAGACATATACATTTAACAATGTCCCCATAAATGCTCCAATATCTTTTCTCAACCGCTCTTTTTCCGTATAGTATGGTAATCCTATAAAGGCAACTACTTGATCCTCTATATTTTTAACAGGCATATATGCTGCTTGATAGGCTAAATTTCCAATTTGTTCTGTTTGTGTTTTTGAATCCTTTTTCAAGTAAGTCAATACATGAAAAGCAACGGGATCCATACATTTTGAGATTAAGTTCTTTTCAAAAATATCAGGCTGAGAAGATTCAATCATCTTACCATCTATGTCATACAAATTGATATCCATTCGATGAATCTTCGATAATGCAATTATATTGGGTAAAAAATCTTCATTACTTGAATTAATCTCCATAAAATGCTGTGCAGACGCTTTTACCGAACGGGCTTTTCGTTCCAAACGCCCCGAATGATATTCATCGGATTCTGAACGAAAATAAATAGCAGTAACTGCACCAATCAATAGGAAAGTTAAGATTACGATAATGGTGATAGAGGTCTGAATTCTATTTCGTAATGTTGGTGTAAATTGAAAGTTTAAGATATTATTCCCCCCCAAAATGTCGATTAACCAATTAATTATAAATAATAATATCAATACAAATAAAATGAAACTAAAC
>CAYLSF010000480.1:0-5950 GCA_964385675.1 uncultured Saprospiraceae bacterium | reverse complement strand
CCTAAGTAAAAATATTAGCGATTGATTTATATATTTCTATTTCTTTAATATGGTATACAAGCTAAAACTAAAAGGGTTTTCTTATAAAAAATATTTTGAACCACAAAGACACAAAAGGTCACAAAGAAAGTATACAAAGGAATGTTACTTTAACCAAAGTATCACTTTTTTGTAGATAGCCTCTGTGTTCTTTGTTTCTTTGTGATTCAAAAAATGCGTATTTTGATTACTCTGAGTTTTTATAAGAAAACCCTTCTAAAACTAAGACACGATCTTTTAATCTTTAAAAACCATCCAATAATAATAACACAACTGATACGTCAATGGAGTATCGTATTATGCGACGTATGCGGCATTTCCATAGCCTTATCTGCACAAGTAGCCTACGGACTAAATATGGAGTAAGGCTATTTTACTTATACACAGCTTTATGATGAAACTGCTTACGCAGAAAGCGAACGATAAAGCCAAAATAATATACAATTGTCCGACTTTATAGATAATCGTATCGACTGACTAACGTATAAAGTCGGTTTACATTACCTTAAAAAAGGCTCTATTTTTTCAGGCTATGCTATGACTACGCTTGATAATCATGAAACCGCAAGAGAGGACTTTTACGATAGTCAAGATTTAGACTATTTGGATTTGCTTGTGTTATGCAAAGGGCAATTACTACAAAAGGATAAAATTGGTATTGATGGCTTATTTGGAGTAGTGTCGGCTATCTTATAAAAGGACTTGCGGAATTTTCTCAAATGGTTACGACAAAGGGGATTACTTAAACTCTATATGGTAGCCGTCGTACTATCAACCTCCCTAACTTAGGGTTCAATCGCATAGATGTAGGGTTCAATGCAGGGGTGGAGTTTAATTATTTGTTAGATAATCGCCTTGCCCTAGCTTTTACACCAAATTATTAATATGGTGTTACTTTTGAAAAGCACTTTGGGTTTCTACTTATAGCGTTAGCAGTGGATGATTTTTACAATAGTTGAAAATTTAATAAACCTATTCTAATCTAGCTTTTAATTTATCAATATTACGACGGGTATAAAAAACAGCAACTACTAACACAATACCTAAATCCTCTAAAATCTCATATACAAGCACATAAGGAAACCCTTTGATTACAGCTTTCCTATATTGGTGTATCAGAATAGGATAAGATTTAGGAAAAGTAAGAATTGTTTTTTGAGTATGTTCCACTTGAATAATAAAACGATTAGAGGATATTGTATTAAGAGACTCAAGCATTTCAACTGCTTCTACTAATTCAATATTAGCTTCTTGTGTAAACAGTAACGAATAATTCATTATTTCTTTTTAGCTAACATATTTTTTTTGACCGTTTCCCAAGTTACTCCCTTTGTATTGTCAGAACGGAATCTTTCCACCCTTTTATCTAACTTTTCTAAATCAGATACTGACAACTCAAAATCCTCTTTGTCTTCTTTTAAAATGCTATCTATCATAAATTGAGCAAAAATTAAACGTTCTATTTTGTCCAATTTTAAAGCTTCATGTTTTAATATTGTCAATGTCATTCTATCTTTTTTGAATTAAATCTAAAAGTTTGGTTATCAAAATTAATTAAATTAAAGCATAAAAACAACTTAAAAGAGCTACCTATCATCAAGATGGTTCAGTAGAGGAATATGAAATAGCCGAAGGCTTACAAAACCTATCAGGGCGTATTGGGTCACTTTGGTTACGAATATAGCTATAATCACCGCAATGAGCTAGAAACCGCTCAAATGGGAAATATGACCACCGTTAATACAGGTGGAGGATTATATTATTTTAAACCCCTATTGGGTAATGATTATAAAGTCTCCAACCTAACCTATGATAAAAATGGAAATATCCAGACGCTCAACCGTACCATCAATCCCGATAGCTACACGACTTTTGCACCGGGCTGTTTTTGGAATAAAAACAGCGTAAAACGCAAAAAATGATGGTTTAATCTTAAAATAGTTCTTTGAAATATGGAAAAAGTAATGCCCTTAGCTTATGAAGGGTTTTCTTATAAAAACTCAGAGTAATCAAAATACGCATTTTTTGAATCACAAAGAAACAAAGAACACAGAGGCTATCTACAAAAAAGTGATACTTTGGTTAAAGTAACATTCCTTTGTATACTTTCTTTGTGACCTTTTGTGTCTTTGTGGTTCAAAATATTTTTTATAAGAAAACCCTTTTAGCTTATGTAATTTTAAAAACTACATAAACTTTAAGTTAGTCAGCATAAACGAACTAATTTCTGTACTTACTATTTTAAATTAGTAACCTCAGTACCCTCATCGGAAAGCAGTAGCCACAAAAAAAGGCTTTAAAGTTTTGATGAGTTTATCTTCAAATGAACTAACATTAAGTAAATACTTTACAAAATTAGCGAGTGCTTCAGCCTTTAAAACTCTACGTAAAAACGCCAGTGTACCATTTGTTTCAATGTGTAACAATTGTTGTAAACTCGACAAGAGGGTATCATCATGTTGGGCTCGCCTTAACATGGAATAGGCAACGACAACAAAAGCAATGTGTGATTGAATTGCAGTTAAGTTTCTCCCGATAGCTATCGGGATGATAAGACTCTAGCCCTTCTGCTTTACCTTCTTGATGATATGTTTCAACAGGCCACCGATGTCTGCGAATCGTTAAGATGCTACTAGCATACCAATTTAGGCGATTACAAATCGTATATTTAGGTGTATCAGACAAATCCTCTTTTTTAAAGGAAATGACCAATCGTTGTTTCTTTTTATAGTTTTTAATTCGATGATTTTTACAGTAGGTATAATAGGTTTCTTTCTGACCTTTATAATGGAGCGTAGTTTTTTGAAATACCTTACCTGTTTCTTGATGTTCTGCTTTGAGTTGTTGAGCAAAATCAGTTAACTCTTTTTCAACAGAACCTGCTAGTACAACTCGAATACTTCCTTTTAAAAAACCAACATAAGTCATTCCTAACTCCGTATTAAGGATATGACAATTGTTAGGATTTGTAAAACCACTATCTAAGGCAACGGGTAAATCATAATCTGGATAAGCTTTACGAAATTTTCGTAGTAAATCTATACCAAGATGACTCTTTGATTTATATATCTTCTGTACACTTGGCTTTTTATAGTTGTAATCTCGGTAGCGATAACGCATATATTGTCGCCTCCCGATAGCTATCGGGATTCGGATTTTCTTTGCGATTTTCCCACTTGGTTTCATTGATATGCACACCTATTTTCTTAAAGTGTTCTGCTACCGCATCCCAGTCAGGTGGTTCCCAAAGTTTATAATCAACAGGATAATCTGTTTGATTATCGCTATAGTGTTCCCGTACAGTAGTCGGGAGTTACCAAATCATGTGCCATTGTAAAACGGTTGTCCACATAGTCCCACAATCGATATATATCATCGAAATGTTCGCCATAGTGTGTTAAGAGACTATTATCTAAGGAGAGTACGCCACCGCTTTATCTGCCTTGAATCTTGTACTTAGGTGCTCTTGCATAAATGATATTCTTCGCTCATTCAAGGCTTCTAAATCAAATCCCGATAGCTATCGGGACTGCCGATTCATAAAACGATTGGCACTACTTTGATTTCTTACATCTAGTACAAATAAGCGATTTATACCTTCTATCGTCTTATTTTCACTTACTAATAAGCCAGATATAAATCGTTTGAAGTATTCATAACCTTCAACAGAAAATATATCTTTAAAATATTCAGAATATTTTGATACAAGCAATGGTATTTGCACAAGTAAATACATAACATTATTTAGTATTTAGTGATAAACCAAAATTCATTACTTTTTCCATATTTTCAAAGACCTTTTTGACTTTTGACCATCTTTATACTTTCTATGCAAAAGTCGTATTGCTATCGGGACTGAGACGGGTTGGGAGGCTTTTGAGCTGAGGATGTATGATGGTAGAGTCGGGCGGTGGATGACGACTGATCCTTATTCGCAATTTCATTCGCCTTATTTGGCTATGGGGAACTCGTCGATAAATCAGATAGACCCTGATGGAGGATTGAGTGGAGATGAGGATAACGATGACATTGACTTATTAGATCCACAATATAATTCTTTATCTGATGGTAATTACAGATATAGCGTACCTACTGTAACACCTAGTGGAAATAACTACACGCAAACTGTTCTAAATTTAGTTGGAGGAAAAACTAAAGATGCTCCTTTTAATACAAATGCAAAATTAGGGGGATTAACTCCTTTTACAGAAGATGTGATTAATATTTCTGTTACTACAATGAATTATAGTTTACTTGCTGTTGGTGGTGGTAGTAGCTATGCAAAAAATCTTACTTATGCACGTAGGATGGCAGGAATGGTAAGCAAGGTAGATGATGGAGCTAGAATATTTTCTTATATAGACGAAGGAATAGAAACATTAGATGATTTTGCTAGGATGGGTAGCCAACAACCTCCCCCTGTGACATTTAATCTAGCAAAAAATTATATGCAGATTAGTCAAATGAGTAAATATATTAAAGAAATTGAGGTAGGATTTAAATATGCGGGAAAAAAATTACCAGCAGATTATATATTATCAACAAATCAATTAAATGCTTTGAAAGGAAATCTAAAACTGGTCATTACTAAATCAATTCCAAAAGCTAAAACACTTAAGAGTGTTCAAAATATGCTTAATAGACCTAGATGGCGATTTATTGATCAAATACCTGGTGGACGTGCCGCTTTGAATAAAGCTATAAAAGATTTAAACGTAACCTTTGGGTATTAAAATTTTAGACGTTTACAAATGTATAATTCAACTACTCTTAGTTTAGCATTTTTGACTAGTAAATCCATTTTTTGAGAACAAATCAAAAAATGGATAAATAAGGGTAACAAATAGTTATTTTGTTAAACTAAGAATAGTTATTTTGTTTATATCCAATTTTTAAGATTAAAATCTAATAATTATACTTATGAATTCCTTTGAAGAGATATTAAAGATTTTTCTTCTTTATATTAGAACTATTGATGATAAGGAGCATTTGGTTCAAATATTAAGAAGTAATGAAATAATAGTTCCTAGCTTTGACGAGGGTTATCTAGATACTTACTATAAAGAAAAATTAATAGTTAAAAATATCGAAGATGCTTATCACTCTAAGTTTGTTTATGTAGAAGGTCTAAACGAGGGAGCGTATAGAATTATCATAAAAAAAGCAAGTATTTGGCAGGTTTATTCCTTTGAATTTATGTGTTATATCTGTTTTGGTGATGATGATAAGTGTGAAACTTGTGGCGGAACAGGTTGGGGGGTGATTTAAAACATAAAGTTACTAATCTAAGGAATAAGCTGAATAAGATTACAATTCACCAGAAATAAAGCGACAAAACTATTTACGATAGTTATGTTAAAATAATCTTCGTTTTCATAGGAACATGTCACAGTAAAAGTACTCGGTACTTCGACCTATAAAACTAGATATTACTACAATGCAAGCGGCATCTGAGTTAAAAAAGAAACCTATACTGAAGGTACATTGGCAAAAACTACCTTCTATGTCGGAGGGTCAATCTATGAAAAAGTAGAAGGAGAGGCCATACAAAAGGAAATCACCATCCAAGGTATAGGACGTATAGGTATAGCTTATACGGGTGAATATATTAATGCTTTGGATTATCATTATGAACTTTCAGATCATCTAGGCAATGTCCGAGCGGTGATACGGAAAGTGGAAGGTACAGCAGAAGTATTGAGTTATGTCGATTACTTTCCGTTTGGATGGCAAATGCCAAATCGAAATCAGCAGTATAAATATCGTTATGCCTATCAGGGACAGGAAAATCCCGATAGCTATCGGGACTGAAACAGGTTGGGAGGCTTTTGAGTTGCGTATGTATGATGGTAGAGTCGGGCGATGGATGACAAATGACCCTTATTCGCAGTATCATTCGCCTTATTTGGCT
>CAYLSF010000479.1:0-5955 GCA_964385675.1 uncultured Saprospiraceae bacterium | reverse complement strand
CAGTTTGTTTTAAACGAATAGCTGCTCCGATGCCAGCAAAACCTGCTCCTATTACAATTACTTTTTTTGCCAAAATGTATATGCGTTTAAATAATTATTAGAAAGTAGTTGATTAACTACATAAGAATTTAATTTGTTTAACAAATACGCACTTTTTAATGAAAAATATTAAACAAATTAGTATGAATTAAGGCATTCACTCCTTCAACCATTTTTAAAATTCTTTGTTTGGTTATCGTTTTTTAAAAATTAAAGATGAGAAAAGTAGGAATAATTGGTTCAGGTATAGGCGGGATGGCTAGTGCTATTAGGCTAGCTAGTATGGGAATGCAAGTAGAGGTATTTGAAGCGAATGCCTATCCTGGTGGTAAACTAACATCAATCCAAAATCAAGATTTTAGATTTGATGCTGGCCCCTCTTTATTTACTATGCCTCAATTAATTGAAGATTTATTTAAGAAAGCTCAAAAACCTATTAAATCCTACTTTGAATATATTCAACTTGATGAAGCCTGTCGATACTTTTGGGAAGATGGTCAACGATTCATTGCTCCTACTGATTCTAAAAAATTAGCTCAATCGATAAGTAAAAATTTTAATGTAGATGCTACAATCATTGAAAAAAAGCTAAAAGATAGCCAAAGAAAGTATGAATTAACGTCAAGTGTCTTTTTGGAACAATCGCTACATATTTTTAAAAATTATCTAAATCTAAAGGTTTTGAGGGGGATTATGAATATTCCTCGTCTTGACATTTTTAGAAGTATGCACCGTGTTAACAAAAAGCTAAAGCACCCAAAGCTGGTTCAATACTTTGATAGGTATGCGACTTATAATGGAAGTAATCCTTATGAAGCTCCTGGTATTTTGACTTCTATTCCACACCTTGAACATGGTATCGGTACATTTTTTCCCAAAGGAGGTATGCATTCCATTACAAAAGGGGTTTATCAATTAGCTATGGATTTAGGCGTTACGTTTCACTTCAATCATCGCGTACAACGGATTCAAGTTAAAGATAAAAAAGCCATTGGGTTAAAAGTAAATGATACTATCCATTCTTTTGATAATATTATCAGTAATGTGGATGTGAATCCTACCTACCGATACCTACTACCCAATGAAAAAGCTCCTGAGCAAACGCTTAAACAACCTAAATCAAGTTCTGCACTTATCTTTTATTGGGGTATCAAACAACCATTTAAAGAACTAGGCTTGCATAATATCTTATTTAGTGATAATTATGAAAAAGAGTTTGAGCATATTTTTAAACAACAAATAATATATGAAGACCCTACAATTTATATCAATATAACTTCTAAGTATGAATCTTCTGATGCTCCTAATAATTGTGAAAATTGGTTTGTCATGATCAATGTTCCACACAATCAAGGACAAGATTGGAATCAATTAATAGAGCAAGCACGATTAAATATTATCAAAAAAATCAACAGAATCTTAAAGGTAGATTTAGAATCTTTAATTGTAACAGAAAATAGACTTGATCCACGCAGCATTGAGACTAAAACAGCATCTCATTTAGGGGCTTTGTATGGTTCAAGTTCTAATAATCGAATAGCTGCTTTTTTAAGACATCCTAATTTTAGCAGTACGATTAAAAGTCTTTATTTCTGTGGAGGTAGTGTTCATCCTGGCGGAGGAATTCCACTATGTTTATATTCTGCTAAAATAGTGAGTGAGTTAATTGGACAGGATTAACAGGACTAACAAGATTGATATTCTATTTTATTAGCAACTCTTTTAATTCATACTGTAAACTTTATAAATGCTTGTTGCTACATCGGAAAATAATTAACGTATATGAAACTAGCTACTTTACAATTTCAAAAAATACTATCACATCCTTCTAAACTCGAAATATCTATTGGGTTACTTTTTATTATGTACCTAGTTGGGTTTATAGGAATAAGTTTAGATGTTCGATTTGCTCAACTGACACCGCTTAATCTTGTATTATCTTTCTTTATTTTGTTAATTAACCATGAGAAATGGAATTACCTTCTTGGGCTAGCATTAGGTAGTGCATTTTCAGTTGGATTATTAGTAGAATGGCTGGGTGTACAGCAGGGATTAATTTTTGGCTCTTATGAATATGGCAACGCATTAGGCTGGACAATAGGTGGTGTACCTTTACTGATTGGATGGAATTGGATGATGTTGACTTATGTTGCGGTTTCCGTTATGAATCTTAGTTTTCCAAAAGCTAGCATTGGTTTTAAAACATTAATCGGTGGATTTACTTTGGTTGGATTAGATTTTTTAATTGAACCACTATCGCATCAATTAGACTTTTGGTACTGGGAAGATAAAATTATTCCATTTTCTAATTATAGGGATTGGTTTTGGGTTTCTTTTATCCTGATATTTCTATATTATCAATTGATACCTAATGTTAAAAATAAATCTGCTATCGCACTATTGATTCTTCAACTTGCCTTTTTTGGAGGATTGCAATTAATTGTATGAATGTAAAATAAAATTAGCAGATTTTGATTGGCATTTTTACAATCAAAATCTGCTTTAGTCCTAGTTATTGTGCCGCATAATCGGTATAACCTCCTTTCAAATCATATATTTCTTGAAAACCTAACGCTTTACAAATTTGACTTGCCTTACCGCTTCGTCCTCCTTTTGCACAATATAAAAATATAGGTTTTGAATTGTCTAATGCTTTCATTTGAGCTTTAAAATCAGCATCATAATAATTAATATTTTGAGCATTTGGAATAGCACCATTTGAAAACTCTTCTGGTGTTCTGACATCAATTAAGTGTGCATCTGGTGCAGATGCTATTTTGGCAACAAAATCTGATGTAGCTAATACTTCATATGTTACTGTTGCTGTTTCTCCATTTTCGGTAGTAACCTCAGCAGTTTGAGAAGGAGACTGTGCATTACAACTGATAAATGCAATACTGATAAATAGAATTGATAAATATTTCATAACTGGTTTTACTAATAAATTTTAATTCTTTAAAAGGCATTAAGGTTACACTTGCAGTTTTCCAAACATTCAAATATCTTGACAATATCTTTCAACTTCAAAGTATAAAAAATTTGTTTCCCTTGACGACGACTACTTAATATACCATTCAATTTTAAGTTGGATAAATGATGTGACATCAATGACTGTTCCGTTTCCAATTTATCACAAATTGCTTTTACAGGTAACTCTTCATGATTAGATAATAAGTGAACAATACTCAAGCGAGTAGGGTGTGCTACAGTTTTTAATATGGAGGCAATATTCTTGATTTGAGCTGCATCTACTTGTGTTGTCGTCATAAACCTTTTCTTTACAGGTTAACAGATATTACTTTCAATAATACAAAAATAATAGAACTAAAGTTTAGTTTGCTATGGTGGAAGGATACATTTAATGTGTAGTAGAAGTTAGTACAAAAAAAATACCCCGGCGCTTTGAGTGGCCAGGGTAAACATCTCATTTCTTAACCCATTTAATCTTCGTTTTTATACAATACAAATATAGGGATGTTTTACCCTTAAAATCAAATTTTTCTCAAAGTATTTTTCATTTAAAGTTGTATTTAATGCTAAATGACATTATTTCGATACAAAACCTATTATAATTAGCTTTTAAATACTAAAAAACGCAAAATCCATAGCCTTTTAAATAAAAGTAGAGATAGTCAAATTTATAAAGGATAGGTATTATCTCTCCATAAAATCAAAAAGTCCCCACTTAACAATTTAAGCAGGGACTTTTACGCTCTCTTTATATCAAAGGAGATTATTTACCATCGTTATCTTTCAATTGCTCTTTCAATTGAGAGAAGATGTCTAATTCTCCTAATGTAGTTTTTTCAATCTTAGATTTTTGCTTTTCAAGTGTACGACGTGTTTCATTACGCTTCGCTCTTCTTTCTTGACGCTCTGCATCTTCTGCTTTACGTTTCATGTCTTCTAAGTAGCGAGTATGCGATACTAAAATACGTTTATCGTCTCTATTGAATTCTAAGACTTTAAATTTCATTACCTCATCTACCTCTCCTGGTACGTTATCCTCTTTTCTGATATGACGAATAGGAGCGAATGCTTCTAAACCATAAGGTAATTGAACGATTGCACCTTTGTCATCTTTACGGATAATCGTTGCATCATGATAAGAACCTACAGGGAATACATTTTCAAAAGTATCCCATGGATTCTCCTCAATTTGCTTGTGTCCTAAAGATAATTTACGGCTATTTTCATCAATATCTAGGATAACAATATCGAAGTTAGTACCCACCTTCACGTATTCAGATGGATGTGAGAAACGCTTCGTCCAAGATAAGTCAGAGATATGTACCATACCACCGATACCTTCTTCCAACTCGATGAAAACACCATAAGGCGTAAGATTCTTAACCAATCCTTTATGACGGCTTCCTCTAGGATATTTCTCATGAATCTTGCTCCAAGGATCAGCAGTCAACTGCTTAAGACTTAAAGACATCTTACGTGAGTTTCTATCAATCGTAACGACTTTAGCTTCATGGATTTGATCCACTTTGAAGTAGTCGTTTGATTTGATAGGTTGATTACTCCAAGTCACCTCAGATACGTGAATCAATCCTTCTACACCAGGCATGATTTCTAAGAATGCACCATAGTCTTCAATATTAACGATACGTCCTTTAACCGTAGAACCTTCCTTAATATCTTTACTTAATACCTCCCATGGATGTGGTTGTAATTGTTTTAAACCTAATGAAATACGTTTTTTGTTTTCATCAAATTCTAATACAACAACATTGATTTTCTGGTTTAATTTCAAGATTTCACTAGGATGCTTGATACGTCCCCAAGAAATATCTGTGATATATAATAAACCATCTACACCACCTAAGTCTAAGAAAGCACCGAAGTCTGTGATATTCTTCACCACACCTTCTAATACTTGACCTTTCTCTAAAGAAGAAATAATTGCTTCTCTTTGATCTGCTAAATCGCTTTCGATTAAGGCTTTGTGAGATACAACGGCATTCTTGATTGCTTCATTAATTTTCACAACTTTGAACTCCATTGTCTTATTCACATACGCATCGTAATCAATGATAGGCTTGATGTCAATTTGAGAACCCGGTAAGAAAGTCTCTAAACCATGTGTATCTACAATTAAACCACCTTTTGTCTTACTAATAACAGTACCTTTGATAACTGTACCATTCTTGAAAGAATCTACGATAGTTTCCCAAGCTCTCAACAATTTAGCTTTACGACGAGATAAAACCAATTGCCCTCTCTTGTCTTCTTGTGTCTCTACATATACCTCTACGCTATCTCCTACTTTTAAGTCCGGCATATCTCTAAATTCAGAAAGAGATACTAAACCGTCTGACTTATTACCAATGTCCAATACTGCATCACCACTTGTTAGTGCTGTTACATGACCTGATACGATTTCGTTTTCTACTAAAGCACTTAATGTTGCTTCGTACTGCTCTAAATAATCTTTGATTTGCTCCTCTGTGTAAGCTAAAGTGTGCTTTTTACCTACTGACCAATCAAAATCATCATGTGCTACAGTTTCTTCCACAACCTCTTCTACTGCTTCTTCCACTTCTTCTGAAGCCTCAACAACTTTTTCAGTTGCAGCTTCTTCTACAGCTTCCACAACTTCTTCCGCTACAGATTCTTCGCTTTTCGCTTCAGTTGTTTCTAAATTTGTTTCTTCAACCACATTTTCATCTTGTGGTTGTTCGTTTTCTTGATTTAGATTATCTTCTAACATACAGAAAACTTGGTTTTTAAAAGTTAATGAATCAATTAAACTTACTACCTCTTTGTAATAAGCCTATTGCAAATTCCTTTGTTTTTCAATCTATTATGAATAAGGTCTTGCAATAGCGGGGCAAAGGTACAACTTTTTAATCAAATCACAAATCACAAATCACAAATCACAAATCACAAATCACAAATCACAAATCA
>CAYLSF010000478.1:0-5957 GCA_964385675.1 uncultured Saprospiraceae bacterium | reverse complement strand
ACATTCAACATTGAGATAGCCTGATAATCAACCGTGTGGAAATCGTTGACTTGACGGCCGTAAATGAAAACGGTTGACGGTTGACGGTTGACGGTCGCTTCGCTCGACAGTTTTATACGGAAGGCGTTTTCTTTTACTTCTAAAATCTCTAAGAGTTCGGTTTTATCCTCAAATAGGATCTGAACTTTATCGCCTTTTTTTAATTCTCCATTCTCCTCCCGATAGCTATCGGGATTCAATTCTCTATTCAAAAGAATCCAACCATTTTTATCCATTGTTGCATGTTGCATAATATCAGGTACAATTTCCGTAGTATTTGAGGTAACGGCTTGTGGATAGACTTTTGCAACTTGTTGAGCGATAACTTTCTTTTGTGAGATGTTGCCGTTTTTGATTTTATCTTTGAATTGATAATCTGTGATTTGGATTTGCTTTAAAGTTTTTAGATCAGCTTTATTATCACTGATGCCTTTGATGTCTTTTATGCGTTCGTCAGAAATGGCATGAAAAACTTTGGCAGCAATCCTATCATCAGTATAAATCGCATAGGTGGTATTGTTCAAATTTGTTTGATCGTATGCCCAACCATCAAAACTATAATAACCATAATTTCCACTTGGATAAGTTTGAGTAGCTGCCGTTCCGTTGATTACTAATTTTCCTTGTGTGGGTGTGTTTGTTCCGATTCCTACATTGCCGTCTGAATTAATAAAAATACCTTCATCATCGCCATCACCTGAAATCCAATTGTTGTTCGTTGTAATTTTATCAGAAACAGCTAATTCGCCACTGATTTCTGTATTTCCACTTTTATAAACAATCATTGCATTAGAACGACTATTATTACCCGTTCCATTTCCAATAATAAATAATCTATCATCACTATCAAACCAAGTCGCATCGTCTGGTGTGTAGGTGGTATTGAACATTCCAATTGCTGTTTCTGCAAAAGATGCTGCGTCAGCATAATACCCTATTGCTGTAGCATAATTACCATTTGCAGTTGATTGTTGTCCCATTACGGTAGCATAATCACCAATAGCATCACTATCTTTTCCAAAAGCAGTTGAGTAACTTCCACTTGCAGTTGTGCCATTTCCAAATGCGGTAGCACTAATGCCACTTGCTGTTGTACCGTTTCCAAATGCGGTACTAGAAGTACCTGAGGCTTTGGTATTATATCCAAATGAAGTAGCATGCTTCGCTTCGGCAATTGTTGATCTTCCAAATGCGATAGCATATTCTCCTGATGCTTCGGTGTAGTAGCCAAAAGCTGTTGAATTTTCTCCATTCGCCTGTGTATTGTTCCCAAAAGCTGTAGCATAAGCTTCGCTTGTTGAAGTCTGATAACCAAATGCAGTTGTATAAGCTTTATTGGCAGAAGTGTAGTAACCAAAAGCTGTTGCATTATCACCCGATGTTTCTGAACCATTGCCAAAAGCAGTTGAATTTAAACCTTGCGCCGTTGTATTATTTCCAAATGCAAAAGCAGTATCTGAAGCAGCCGTCGTTTGATAGCCAAAAGCCATAGAGTACATTCCATTTGCTGTGGCGTAAGTACCCAAAGCTGTAGAATATATTGCACCAGCATAAGAATTATGTCCAAAAGCCATGGAGTAATTACCATAAGCTGTTAAATTAGAACCAAAAGCTATTGATAAATATCCAGCTGCATAAGCACTTTTTCCGAAAGCCGTTGAGTAATATCCAGCTGCATCTGTCTCACTACCAAATGCTGTGGAGTAATCTCCACTTGCTAAGGTTCTGTCACCAAAAGCTGTTGAATAAACGCCAATTGCATCGGCTTGATTACCAAATGCTGTGGAGTAATCTCCGCTTGCTAAGGTTGAGTTACCTAAAGCTACCGAATGTGTACCAGTAGCATCTGTACCTTTGCCTATAGCAACGGCAACAGCACCAGAAGCATTTGCATCACTTCCCGCAGCAAAGGCATAATTACCTTGTGCTTTTGCATTATATCCCATCGCAACAGAACCAGTTCCAAGATTCGTTTCATCCCAATCATTGTCAGAAATAATTCCTACTCGAAAAGCAGCTTTACTTTTATCAAAGAAAAGTTTGTATTCATCACCGATACCATAATTCAAACTATCGGTACCAAATACAAAATCATCTGTATTCTTATTAGAAACAGTTACGCCATTTTCAGAAGTAAAAGCGGTTGTTGTACTTGATAAAGACCCATTTACCGTTAAGTCGCCATTGATTTCGGTATTACCATTTTTATAAACAATCATCGCATCAGAACGAGTATTATCATCTGCTCCGTTACCAATTACAAACAGTCTATCGGAAGTATCAAAAGTAGAGGTACTATTAGGTGTATAAGTCGTGTTATATAACCCAATTGCAAACTCTCCATAAGAATAGGCATTGGTGTGACGACCAAAAGTAGAGCTATAAGTACCACTTGCCGTAGTATTACTACCAAATGAAGTGGAAAGAACGCCACTTGCTACCGTAGTTCCTCCAAAAGCTACCGCTCCATCGCCACTTGCAGTAGTCAATATTCCAAATGCCGTAGAATTGATACCACTTGCAGTATTTGCGTCCCCAAATACAGTAGAATTTGCTCCGCTTGCTACCGTAGTTCCTCCAAAAGCTACCGCTCCATCGCCACTCGCAGTAGTTAATATTCCAAATGCTGTGGAATTGATACCACTTGCTTTTGTTTTGTATCCTGTTGCAAAGGAAAAATCACCAACACTATCCACATCCCAATCATTATTATTCACAAACCCTACTCTGAACGCCCCTTTGCTTTTATCAAAAAATATTTTGGACTCAATTCCTGTACCTCCATAATTCATACTATCTGCCCCAAAAATGAAATCATCCTCGTTATTAATGGAATGTGTAATACCATTTTCTGAAATAAAAGCGGTTGTTGGACTTGTTAGTGTACCCGTTACCGTCAAATCTCCATTGATTTCTGTATTGCCGCTCTTGTAAATAATCATCGCATCAGAACGATTGTCATCATCAATACCATTTCCAATTACAAATAATCTATCATTTACATCAAAGCTACTTGTGCTATTTGCTGAGTAATAAGTATTAGCATACCCAATCACAACTTCACCAAAAGAAGCTGCATTTAAGTATCTACCAAATGTTTTTGAATGAGAACCTGCGGCAGTCGTAGAATGACCAATTGCGATAGAACTTTCACCAATTGCAGTAGAATTGCTACCCATAGAAATGGAATAATTCCCAACCGAATTACTATTATTTCCGAAAGTAGTTGAGTAATCTCCAAGTGCATCTGTTTCATAACCAAGTGCAGTTGAATAATCTCCTGTCGCTTGAGTTTTATAACCCAAAGCAATTGTGTATTCTCCATCTGCTGAATTATCATATCCTACGGCAAGAGAATAATTGCCTAATTTTGTACTATCCCATCTCGCATCTGAAACACCTCCAACTCTAAACGCTCCTTTATCTTTATCAAAAAAGAATTTATTTTCTGTGCCAGAACCATAATTCAAACTATCTGCTCCAAATACAAAATTATCCGTATTATTATTTGAACGTGTAATGCCATTTTCAGAAATAAAAGCGGTTGTTGTGCTTGATAGCGAACCATTTACTGTTAAATCTCCGTTGATTTCGGTATTACCACTTTTGTAAACAATCATCGCATCGGAACGATTACTCACATCATCACCATTTCCAATTACGAATAATCTATCATTGGCATCAAAATTAATTGTGCTATTCGGGGTATAATCTGTATTGAATAATCCTATTGTTGTTTCAAAAGATGAAGGGGCAGTGGTATATCCTCCTAACGCTACACTACCATCACCACTGGCTTGAGTTAGAAGACCAAGACTTATAGCACCAGAACCAATGGCTTTCGAAAAATAACCTGATGCAATAGAAAAGTGATTACTGGCTTCTGCAAAATAACCTAATGCCAAGGAATATTCGCCACTTGCTATCGCACTATGTCCAAAGGCTGTAGCATAATCACCACTTGCTTTTGTATCAAAACCACTTGCAAAAGAATAAGTACCTAAACTGTCAATATCCCAGTTATAGTTACTAATCCCTCCAGTTCGAAAAGCTCCCTTATCCTTATGAAAAAATAATTTAGTTGAGTAGCCATTATCACGATTTATGCTATCTGCTCCAAATACAAAATTATCGTTATTATTGAGTGAATGTGTAACGCCGTTTTCAGAGGTAAAAACACTACTTCCAATTGCTGTCCAGTTTGAACCATCGTAATACCAAAAGTTACTTTCATCGGTATCATAAACTAATAATCCTTCCGATGGACTATTGATATTGGTTCGCTCGGAAGTTGTCATTCTAGGAATTAGAATACCTTTCGTATTACTCGAAACGTCCAGCATAGCGGAAGCATTGGGGTTGCTTCCATCGGTATTGATAGCGATTTGAGCAGTACTTAAGTAATAGGTGATAAGTAATAGGTAAGAAGTGATAATTATTCTAAGTGTACTTTTCATGATTTCAATTTTTAGAATTTGTGAGTTGTATAAATAATTTCCTTTTCCATTCTTTTTCTTCTGGTGTGGAAATGTATTCCATCAAGTATTCCCAATCTTTTTTTGAAAAGATTATATAATCAGCTTCTAAAACTTGTGTTTGATATTCCCAATGCTCCAATTGTTTATAAAATCCAATAGTAATCGTTTCAATACTTGAATCTTGAATTTTGAGCATCGGTAAACCCGTTGCAGATGCAGTGTATTGTCCATAGCTTAATTGATGTAATTCACCATACCACAAGGTTTCGTAATCTTCAATCAGATGAAGCGTTTGATAGGCTAAAATAAGTGTCGTGTCTGCCGTACGAAATAGTAGATGTTGATAAGTGTAAATAGCATATCCCGCACATCCGATTGAAGCTACACCAACGCCATTTAATATTCCATTTTGCCCTGCGACTAATCCTCCTACTAGTATTCCGAATAGAATAACGCCCACTGCAATACTGCAAAAAATGCGAGTTGTGGGTATCCTATTGCTATAAGGATATAAAGGAATTTGAATAATAAAATGGTGTTGGTGCGTTTGGTATCTCATGGTATTTTGAATTCACTTTGTATGCAATTGATACCACAAGTATAAAGGAGAAGGAGGCTGTTAAAATGGATAAGAAAACTGAAAAAACCGAAAATGGCGTTGTTTTAAACTGACAAATCCGAATTTTCGGATTTGTCAGGGGCGAGGAACGTAAGGTATAAGGTTCAATACATGGAATATTCTACACGTTATACCTACTCTACACCTTCATTTCTTCTTTTGGTGTTATACCAAATTCTTTTTTATAGAGTTTAGAAAAATAATGCGGATCTTCAAACCCGAGTTGATAACTCAATTCGGAAAGGGTTTGGACTTTGCCTGATTTCAATACTGTTCTGGCATGATGCAGTATAATAGCTCGTTGATATTTTTTAGGCGTTTGCCCAGTAATGGTTTTTATTTTTAATTGAAGGGTTCGAGTAGAGATGAATAAGTCGGCTGCTAAGTCACTCAATTTGAATTGATTATTTCCAATGTTCTCAAGTATTTTTGATTCAACTGTTTTTAGCCATTCCAAATCTGCATGTGTAATCTTTTTATCGGATGGAGTTCGAGTTTCTTCTTTTTTAGGAACGTCTATCATTCGATTGGCTTGATTTTTAATCAAATTATCGACTCTAGCTAAAAGCTCTGCGGCTTTAAAAGGTTTGGTTAAATAGTCATCTACGCCAATTCTTAGTGCATCTATTTTAACGTCTATGTCTTGTTGAGCGGTGAGCATTATCATTGGTATTTCTCGTAGTATATCTTTGCTTTTTACGGTTTTGAGTAGTTCTATTCCATTCATTATGGGCATCATAATATCTGAGATAATTAGTGATGTTTGCTCGCTCGTAGGTTGAGAATTAGTAGGGGGCGTGAGGAATGGAAGGGTTAACTGT
>CAYLSF010000477.1:0-5960 GCA_964385675.1 uncultured Saprospiraceae bacterium | reverse complement strand
ATTAATAACTGGTGTTTGGTTAAAGGCTCAACCATTGGACATTATTGTTCAAAATGGACATACTGCTCCTATTAATGCAAGTGCTTTGAGTACAGATAACCGATTTTTAGCGACGGCAGGGTTTGACTTAAAACTCAAATTGTGGAGTATGGAAACGGGAAGAGAGTTAAGGACTTTTGGTAATTATGCTATTCAAACTAGCGATGCAAATTTAGCTTTTAGCCTTGATGGAGCGTATCTGATTAGCATTGCAGCGACAGGAGAAATACAATTATGGGAGGTTTTTTCGGGCAAACTTATCCGAAATTATCCAGCTACAAAAGGGATTAACTCTGTTAAGTTTTCAAAAGATGGACGGACATTTGTGACAGGGGATGAGCAAGGTCGAATTATATTTTGGGATGTTTATTCTCGAAAAATTAAACATCAGTTTAAGGCAGATACAAAAGGAATTTATCATTTAGATTTTTGGGGTAACCAAGTTGTTTGGTGCGGATTAGATAATATTATCAAATGTTGGGATATTGAAAAAAAGGAAGTAATTAAAACCTATAAGAGTAATTTTGAAATAGATGGTCATTATTTCGATATTAGAGGAGATAAGATTGCTTATATTAATAGTGATACCTTAATCATTAGAAACCTTAAAACGACTAACATTGAATTATCAAAACAGATAAAATATGTTAGAAATTCTGTATTATATACAGCGTTTTATTGGTTAGATGATGAAAATATTTTAGTTGACATTACTAGTGTAAAAGACTTTGAAGATGTTATTATTGAATATCTCAATTGGAATATTTCAAATAACGAACTTAAGGAAGCGGATAAATCTGCCTTGTTATTTTTCGATAGTAAATTTATAGGTTCTACCGAACAGCTTAATATTAGCAAAGACCCAAATTCTTTTTTTAAAAAAAGCATCTTGACCTCTCCTATTCAAGCTGTACAATTTATGACTGATGGACAATCTTTTCAAACCTTGCATAAAAATTATATACAGCAATGGGGATATGAAAATGGCTCTACTATTAACCTAAATGAAAAGGTTCAACAATATCAGTATAATCCTAAATTCCCATATTTAGTTACTAGAAATCAGGAAAATGTAGTTGATATATTGACGAATAAAGGGGAGCCTTTTTTAGCTGAAAATCCATTACAATTTCAAGCGGTTTTAGATTTTAAAATTAGTGAAAATGGTCAATGGCTTGTCATGACGCAGGCACAAAAAGTGATTATTTATGATTTTATTGACCAAAAAATAATTTATGAATTTTCTAGTAAGCAATCCATAAAAACAATAGATATTTTTGAGGATAAGCTGACTATAGTTACGATAGACGGTGAGATTACTCAATATAATTTAGACAATGGTCAAGCTAATTTTACCTTTTCTTCTAGTATAAAATCTATTTCTACGCTGCTTTTTATCCCTCAATTTGATTACATCGTATTAGGAACAATAGCAGGTAAACTAAAAGTTTTTGATACCAAAGGAAAATCAATTGAAAATGGTCTAACCCGACAATTTGAAAATCAAACAAAACATAGTTATATCCGAAAAATGGTACGTACCCAAAATGGATTTTTGATTCAAGAAAATAATGGTATTTATCACATGGATTTTAAAATTGGTTACCACAATATAGTTAGATTACAATCGCATCAGACTTTATTTGATTATTCAAAAGAAACCAATGCTTTAGTCTATTATGACCCACAAAAGATTGGACATTTGATTTACCTTAAAAATATTGCACTTAGTAAAGAAACTATTGATTTAATTCGATTTGATAAGGACGATTGGGCATTTTATAATAAAGACAACCTATTTGACGCTACACCTAAAGCAATGGCAAATATTCATTATACTGTTGGTTTAGAAACAATTGAATTAGAGCAGCTTAAAGAACGATATTATGAACCTGATTTATTTCAAAAATGGTTGGGGATTGCGAACGAACGATTACGTTCGGTGGTAACCTTAAAGCGTGTTCCGCTATTTCCAAAATTAAATTTGAGTTTAATAGAAAAGCCAAATCAATTAACGCTAAAAGTTGATATTAAAGAAAGAGGAGGAGGAATTGGAGAGACGGCAATTTATATTAATGGTAAGGAAGTCATTACAGATGCAAGAATTAATCAAACCATAAAGCCACATCAAGATGCTATTTTTGAAATTGATTTGCTTCCTTATCAAAATTATTTTCTACATCAAGATATCAATATTATTAGTGTACGCACTGCCAACAAAGGAAATTGGTTAAAAAGTAGAATGGAAACTTTGATGGTTAATTATCATCCCGTCTTCGTAGCGAAAGGAAAGGTCAAAAAATCAACTAAAATTCAATTAACAAAAAAGTATGAACCTCATTTTTATGCTGTTATTGTCGGAACGGCTGACTATAAAGGTAAAACACTAGACTTAAATTATGCGGATAAAGATGCTAAAGATATTGCTCAAGTTTTTGGACATACGGCTTCTAATTTCTTTGGGCAAAAAAATGTACATACGATTTTATTGACAACGGATTCTGAACATCAACCCTCTAAAAAATCCATTGAAGAAGCCTTTAAAAATATTGCTAAAAATGCTAAAGCAGAAGATGTTTTATTTATCTATCTCTCAGGACATGGTGTAAATTATGGTGAAGGTCAGGGGATGTTCTATTATCTAACGAAGGATATTGAAACAGGAGACTTATCAGACGATGGTATTCGGGAAAGCTACGCTATTTCTACAAAGGAAATGACCACATGGATAAATACAGTTCCTACTCAGAAACAAGTCTTAATTTTGGATGCTTGCTACTCAGGTACAGCAGTAGAAAATATTATTGCGACAAAACGAAGCATTATGCCAACCACACAACGGAAAGCTTTAGAACGCTTAAAAGATCGAACAGGAATGTTTGTATTGGCAGGAAGTGCATCCGATATGGTAAGTTATGAGGCAAGTCAATTTGGGCAAGGCTTATTAACTTATTGTTTGCTAGAAGGATTAAGTGGCGAAGCCTTACGCCAAAAAGAGTTTGTAGATGTGATGCAACTTTTTCAATTTGCGGCGGACAAAGTACCGCAGTATGCTGAATATATTGGTGGTATTCAAAAACCTGTTATTGCCTCTCCAAATAGCGGTAATAGTTTTGATATTGGTAAAATTACCACCGATACGGATATTCCTTTATCAACGATTAAACCTCTTTTTGTACGTAGTAATTTTCAAGAAGAGCAGAGTTATGCTGATGTCCTTCAACTAGGGGATAAACTAGATCGTCGCCTATTAGAAAATGCGGCACAAGGCAAGCAAGCTTCTATGATTTTTATCGATGTAAATGAACATCCTAATGCCTATTCCATTAAAGGACGCTATGAGGTAGAACAAGATAATATCTTAATAGAAGGAAAAATATTTAAGGGGCAGGGCTTGGTAAGTCCGTTTAAAATTAGAGGTTCTCGAAAGGATTTAGCCATTACGACACAGATGATTTTAGATGCTGTGGAGCGAATTGTTAAGGAGTAATTCTTCTTCTTTTGCGCTTAAAATGATAGTCATAAATATACTGAAATTCAGAAGACAGAAAGTGGCTTCTCTTGTAAAAAATACAATTTTCTGCCTTCTGAATAATGCCCTAACTTATAAATTAAGCCAATAATTCACTTTTACCACCAAAGCCTTAGACTTTTGACTAAAATCTGTGGTTAAATAATTATCTGTATAAACCAAAAAAACATCAGACATTGGCTGAAAACGCCATTGTAAGCGGCTATTAATATTGAAATTTTCCGCCTGTGTATTATATTGTAAAAAGGTCGTCCAAAATAGATTCCTAGAAAAATTAAACTCAATGCGAGGACCGATTAACCACAACGAAATATCACCATAAGTTTCTGGAAAATCAATTTGATTATAGTCTAAGTTTACCCCAAAATTACCCCAAGGTTGTACTAAATATCGAATACCTCCGCCAAAATTGGTTAGCGAACCATTATAATAAGAACCAGCACTTGCTCGTAGTTCGTAAGCTAGGTCTTTTGTAAAGTCAGAATTGTAATTGAATGCAAATCCTTGAAAACCGTATAATTGTGCAGGAATAGGAGCATTTGTAAATTCTGTTGGAAAAGGTAATCGCTCTTCTGCAAAGCTATATTCTACCCGTACCGAACTACTATTACGTAATTCCATTGCATAATATAAGGTGGTATTTCTCTGTTGAAAATCCAATTCAGCATCAAAGACCATATAATTTTCTACACCCACTTCATGTACACTAATAGCTGTACCATCTGGAAAAATCTTGTAAGAAAGTTCATTATACGTCTGGTTAAATCCAATTCTTACAGTTTCATCTGTCTCTGCATTATAGTTAAATAGGCGAGGCGTAAAGCCCATATCTGTGATATAATTTCGGCCCACACTTGCCATACTATGCAAAAACTCAATATTACGCGTTCGATAAAAAACACCACCTAAATAGAAATGATTGTTAGCCGTAGTCTCAGGTGTGTATGCTAAATGATAGCCACTCCACGCTGAAAAACTTCCCGACGTATTAGTATAATTAAACTCTAAGCCTCCCGTTCGATTATAATCACCATTTAGCATTTCTCCTTCATCAAAAGCCTGTCGATTCGTCATAATTCCCATGATTCTTGACCGCTTAAATAACCGATGTTGAAAAGTACCTACGGTATAATTTTGACCAAAATTATCTTCATTGTCATTGGTTTGCATCGTCATTAAACCGACTCGTAGATCCTTATTGACAAAACCACTTAGCCTTGCTCCAAATAAAATAGGAAGGGGATTACCATCATCATCCAAACCAATCCGCCTTGAGAAAAAAGGGCGAATTGGAGGAATTCCAAAATCAGCAAATAAATCGCTATTTTCTAAAAAGAAATTACGACGCTCTGGAAAGAATAAGCTAAAACGTCCAACATTTGTCTGTTGTTGGTCAACTTCTACTTGTGAAAAATCTGGATTAACCGTAATATCCAAATTAAGAGAAGAAGTTACGGCAATCTTAGCATCAAAACCCGCATTAAAACCATAGTCCGTAGGTTCTTCGTTTTCATAATCTCTAACCACATTACTTGTTACATAGGGAATAATAGCAATATTACTTTTAGAAACTTTTGGCGCTTTATCCCATCTCAATAAGCCAGTATAACCCAAATCAAAGCCAGGGTATTGAACAGGTATATGTGCCCAAGAATAGAAAAATACTTTTTTCCGATTTCCTCTGATAAAATTGATACCCCAATTGACTTTTCCTGGTTCATAACGAATACTTTTAAATGGAATGGCAGCCTCCACGATCCATTTATCAGGATGCCTTGTAACCTCTGCATACCATTTTGCATCCCAGTTTCCATTGGGTTCAAATTGCGAAATCATCGCATCAAACTGTACGCCCATAGGGTTGATACCAAACATAAATCCACTAGATTGATTATTGACAGGGTCTAGTAGGACAGAAACACAATCTCCATCCCAAAAATCTTGATCTCGCTTTAGCGTTTGAATGACGTAATAAGAAGTATCATGACAGACAATACCAACGTATAGAAAGTCATTATCGTAAGTCATTCTAACTTCTGTTTGAGTACTAGCTTCTGCTCGTTTTTTATCCGCAGGAAACTTTTCCCAAAAGTTATCTGCTTTATCCGCAGTTTGCCAAGCTGCTTCATCTAAGACGCCATCAATGTTGATTTTATCTTTAGATTCTGCAATATTTAATTGATAGGAATCTTGGTTTTTGGTCTGACTGTATGCCGAGAACCAAAGGAAAATACCAGTTGAAAGAACGAGTAAATATTTTAGCATTATGGATTTGGTTTAGTAAGTCGTAGCAAAAGTTTTTGTATAGATTGTATAAATCTGATTGTACCTTTGATACAAATATTAGTTTAAATAAGTACTAAAAATGTTAGGAGTGATTGATATAGTT
>CAYLSF010000476.1:0-5972 GCA_964385675.1 uncultured Saprospiraceae bacterium | reverse complement strand
TATTTAATTTACAAACCATTACAAATATTGAAAAAGCTAAACCGAGAACAGCTGTTAAGAAACCATTCGAATGTCGTCCCGATAGCTATCGGGAGTCGTATCTATTCATTATACTTATGAACTTTTCAATATTAAATGAGCCATTTGAATTGACGCCTGAACAAGTCAATTTTTATCAAAAAAATAAGTTTATTAAAATAAAAGAAGTTTTACCTGCTGATGTTATTGAGTATTTCAACAGAGTAATTTCCAAAAAAGTCAATGCACTGAATCAAGAAGATAGACCTTTATCACAAAGAAGCACTTATGGAAAAGCTTTTTTACAACTGATGAATTTATGGTGCGATGATAAAGAGATTCAAAAGTTAGTCTTTAGTAAACGAATTGCAAGTTTAGCTGCTGGACTGATGAAAGTAGAAGGGGTGAGATTGTACCATGATCAGGCCTTATACAAAGAAGCTGGAGGAGGGATTACACCATGGCACGCCGACCAATATTATTGGCCATTAACAACGGATAAAACGGTAACCGCATGGATTCCATTACAATCAACTCCACTTGAAATGGGCCCCTTAGAGTTTAGTGCAGGGAGTCATCAAATCGTAGAAGGAAGGGATTTGTCAATTAGTGATGAGAGTGAAAATTTTATTCAAAAACGTCTTCGCGTAACTGATTTTCCTCATATCATTGAGTCTTTTGATATTGGTGAAATTAGCTTTCATTCAGGATGGGTTTTTCATCGAGCAGGAGCTAATCAAACGAAGGAAACCAGAAAAGTTTTTACCATTATCTATATGGATAAAAACATGACCTTGAAAAAACCAGAGAATGATGGACAACAAAATGATTGGGAAACTTGGTGTCCTGGTGCAGAAATTGGAGCCGTAATTAATTCACCGATTAATCCTGTTTTGTATTAGAATTTTGAATGAATGAATTTTGAATACTTCTGATAAGTAGATGAAAACCCTTATTGGTGTAGCTTATAGCACAACTACACTGTTACGGATTTGATACAAGTAACTATTAGGAATTGGCTGTCTTTCCGCTTTAATTGCGGCGTATTAGATGATTTGATTTAATATAACTGTAAATCGTTAATTTAAAATCAAGTGTACTTAATTGAACTATCAAATTTTTTTCATCAAAAATTCAAGTAATGAATATTAAAAATATAGTCGTATTCAGTAAAATTTTATTGGTTATTTTCTTAGCATCTTCTTGTAATGAGGATGATAATTCTAATAATTGCATCAGAGGAGAAGGTAACATTATAACTTCAAGTTTAAACGTTTCAGATTTCAATGGAATAGGTCTAACTATCTCGGCTGATGTTAACATCAAGCAAGGAAATGTCGTTTCCGTTCAAGCGACTGGACACGAAAATATCATTGCAGATATAAGAACCTTTGTATCAAATAATTTCTGGAATATTGGACTTGAAGAAGATTGTTATTCAAATTATCAGTTATCCATTGATATTACAGTTCCTGATATCAATAAAATTGATATAAGTGGCTCAGGAAATATTGTTGTCGAGGATTTTACTAACCAAAACGATCTTGATATTGATGTGAGTGGTAGTGGTAATCTTACCTTAAATAGTTTTGAGGGAGCAAATGATTTCAATGTTGATGTAAGTGGTTCAGGTACGATTAATGCAGAGAAAGATATTTCTTCTGTTCAAAATTTAGATATTGATATTTCTGGAAGCGGTGAGTATTCAGGGTTTAGAATCAGCGGAGCAGATTGTGAGGTTGGTGTATCGGGTTCTGGAATTGTTCGACTCACTGCAATCAACACGTTAGATGTTACAATTAATGGAAGTGGTACTGTTTTTTACAAAGGCAATCCGACTATAACTCAAAATATAAGTGGTGCAGGAAGCCTCATTGATGCGAATTAAAAATAGAGTCTTTGATAAATCATGTAAAAAGTCACTAGGTGAGTGTTTTTTAGGATTAAAAAATTAGCCTAAATCATTCATTCTCAATAATCATACTCATCTGGTGACTTTTTACTTTGCAGAAATTGTCAAAGAGCCTAGAAATATAATAATTGAGTAACCATTTAATCATCATTCCTTACAATTGTGAGGTCGCAATATTAAGTTCAAAATCACTTCCTCGACTTAAACCGAGGATAAACATTCAAAATTCAGAGGATGATACAAGCAAAAGCAGCCATCACAGACGGTAAAGGTAACTTTAGCATCGAAAATATAAGTGTAGGAACGCCTAATGATGATGAAGTTTTAGTAGCCGTCAAGGCAGCAGGAATTTGTCATACAGATTGGGACTCTTTGACATGGGCGGATAGGTTTTCTTTTAGCAATTACATGATTTTAGGGCATGAAGGGGCAGGTGTTGTAGAGGCAATTGGTAAAAATATCAACCATGTCAAAGTTGGAGACCCTGTGTTGTTAAATTGGGCAATTTCTTGTAATCAATGCTTTCAGTGTTTGCATGGAAATTATTCGATTTGTGAAGCCCCTAAACATCCAACAAAAGAGAGTACGTTGTATCAGAATCAACCTATTGAACGTGCTTTTAACATTGGCACAATGTCCACGCATACAATTGTAAAGAAGGAGGCTGTTGTAAAAATTGACGTTGAGGTTTCCTATCCATCTGCTGCTATTGTGGGATGTGGTGTGATGACAGGATATGGTTCGGCAGTGAAGGCAGCAAAAGTAGAAGCTGGTTCTTCTGTTGTTGTTATTGGTTGTGGTGGGGTAGGATTAAACGTAATACAAGGGGTAAGAATAGCAGGAGCAGAGCGAATTATTGCGATTGATTTAAAGCCCTCAAGGCTGGAAATGGCAAAACAGTTTGGTGCAACGCATTGTCTGCAACCCAATATATCAGATAAAGATTTAAAACAAACACACGAAAAGGTAAAAGCCTTAACGGATGGACGAGGGGCAGATTATGCTTTTGAATGTACAGGAGTACCTGCTTTGGGAGCAGCACCACTTTTGATGGTAAGAAATGCTGGTATTGCCGTTCAAGTTAGTGGTATTGAGGAAGAGTTAACCATTGATATGAATCTATTTGAATGGGATAAAATTTATATGAATCCATTGTATGGAAAATGTAATCCGCCCGTCGATTTTCCTAAATTATTTAAACTGTACCAAAAGGGGGATTTGTTGTTGGATGAATTGGTGACGCAAACTTATGCTTTGGATCATTTAGAACAGGCGTTTCAAGATATGTTAGCAGGTAAAAATGCGAAAGGGGTAATTGTATTTTAAATTTTGAACCACAAAAGACATAAAAGGAATCAAAAGATTTAATCATGAAAACCAAATTCAAAACTATAGAAATATCTGACCCAAGATTTGAACAGGACGGCATTCGACAAATTACCGCTAAAAGTCCTGCCTTGAAAGGACGGGTGGATACCACCGTATTTATTCCAAAACAAGCTCAAAAAAATATACCTGTCATCGTTTTGCTACATGGTGTTTATGGTAGCCATTGGGCATGGATTAGGAAAGGAGGCGTTCATTTGACGTTACAAAAAATGATAGATAATGGGATCGTTGAGCCTTTTATTTTAGTTATGCCATCAGATGGATTATGGGGCGATGGAAGTGGTTATGTACCACATGTATTTCAAAACTTTGAGCAATGGATTGGTGTAGAATTACCAGATTTGATTCGACAAACGATTGAATCGGTAACGGTACATTCTAACTTTTATATTGGTGGTTTATCCATGGGCGGATATGGTGCATTTAGAATCGGGTTATTATACACAGAAACGTATAAAGGTATTAGTGGTTTATCTTCTGTTACCGATATTCGACACTTATCAAAATTTGTAGAAGAAGATTGGTCATTTGGGAAAGTAGATAAAAATTTAAATAGTATTCAAGAATTAATAGTAGCAGTTAATCAAAACCTACCTCCATTTCGATTTGATTGTGGCTCATCTGATATGTTAATTGAAGATAATCAAAAATTATATCAGTGGCTGATTGAAAATGGTATTAAACACCATTATAAAGAATTTGAAGGGGGACACGAGTGGGCATACTGGGAAAAGAATATTGAGCATACCATTACTTTTTTTAATGATTTAGAAAATGGTAAACTTTAGAAAAGTTGTTAGTAGAGTTTTTTAGTGAACATCAAAAGTTCTTTATTAGCATTCATATAATTTAAACCTACTCATTTGATGACTACTTAAGATACATAACCAATAAAACCATGATAAATCTACATAAACTTATACCAGTACTTTTCACCATCATCCTTTGGAGTTGTAATACAAAAGAAGGCTCACAAGGCAAAGATTTTACGTCAAAAGTCGATGATAATGCCACCGTTATACAAAGTGATAGTGCTGCGTTGACTTTCTTCAATAAAGAAAGGCATCCACTCAAACCTGCTTTTCAAGCCTTACCAACTGGAAGTAATATTCCAAAAGGTTGGCTATTGAATATGATGCAAGAGGATTTAAAAAATGGAGTGGTAGGAGCATTGAGGGACTTATATCCTGGTATTCAAAAAGATGATTTATATCGAACTGCTAGACGAGGAGGAATGGATGATATACCCGAAATGGGGGATTTGGTCCTCAAAGGAGAAGCATGGGAAACTTCTATTATGTGGTGGAATGCAGAGACAATTGGAAACTGGTGGGATGGTTTTGTGCGTCATGCTTTTTTGACCAATGATGAAAAAGCAATTAAACAGAGCAAAGCTATCGTTGATAACTTATTGGCTTCCCAAGATAAGGATGGTTATATCGGTATTTATAAACCAAATCTTCGCTATCAACATGAAGGCTCAAATGGAGAATTGTGGGCACAAACAACTGCTTTTAGGATGTTGTTAGCATATTATGAGTTAACACAAGAGCAACCTGTATTGAAAGCAGTGGAAAAGGGAATGAGGGTTACGATGAAGCATTACAATGAAAACAGCCGAAATCCCTTTTATTTAAAAAATGCTTTTGGTGGTGTTACACATGGTTTGATGATGACTGATGTTTGTGAGATCTTACATCGAATTACAGGTCAATCCATCTATAAAGATTATGCGACGTATCTCTACAAGGCTTACTCCACCTATAATGTCAATCGGGCATTTAATGATGTTCGTTATCCTTTCTTGATGAAAAAAGAAGAACCTTTTACTGCACATGGTGTACACACTTATGAGCATTTGCGGACTTTGCTCAATGCTTATTATAACACAGGTCATGAGGAGTTAAAAACAGCATACGAAAATGCAATATACAAATTGGATAAATGTATGTTACCTAGTGGGGCAGGACATGCCATGGAATGGATAGCAGGGCTGGATGCCGAACCAACTACGACGGCAGCCGAGTTTTGTACGATGCTCGAATTAAGAAATTTCTTTGGCTCAGCGATACAAAAAACAGGAGAAGTGAGTTATGCAGATAAAGCGGAAAAATTGACGTTCAATGCTATATTAAGTGCAAGAAGTCAAGATGGTAAAGCGATTACGTATGGCAAACCCGATAATTGCTATAAATTAGATGGTAAATCCTTAGATGGCGAAGAAGAGGAAGTTCGTTATAAATATTCTCCAACCCATTCAGAACCAGCCGTCTGCTGTGTTCCAAATTATACTCGAAATTTCACATACTACCTTGACCAAATGTGGGGTAAAACAGAAGAGGGGCTGGTTGCCGTTTTATATGGTCCTTCAGAACTCAAAACCATGGTAAATGGAATAAAAATTCAAATTGAACAGGTAACGAATTATCCTTATGAGGATGAGATTGAATTTAGAATTACGACTGCTCAACCCGTAGCGTTTATCTTACAATTTAGAAAACCTGAATGGACAAATACGATGGAGTTTAATATTAAACCACAAAAGGCACAAAAGCATGCAAAGGAAATATTGAAAGATGGATTTTATAAAATCTCGAAAACTTGGGAAACAGGCGATATCATTATCATAAAATTTAATAATGAGATTCAAATC
>CAYLSF010000475.1:0-5978 GCA_964385675.1 uncultured Saprospiraceae bacterium | reverse complement strand
GCCAATGTTAGCAGTTATTAAAAGTCAAAACATGAATAAGCATTTATTTACAATCACAATTCTAACACTAGTCATTCTTATGATTGGATGTTCAAAAAAAATAATCAATTTAACAGATGCTAAATTGAATGTAGTAAATAGAGAAATTACCTCGATGGATAAGGTTAGTAAGCGTATTTCATTAGATAATAAAGAAGGTGATGGCTTAGCAATTATAGAAGATTTGGACTTTGAAGTGGGAACAATTGAAATAGATTTAAAAGGTGAAAATATCATAGGAAAGAGTTTTGTGGGAGTCGCATTTAATATACAAAACGATTCGACCTATGAGGCTATTTATTTCAGACCATTTAATTTTCAATCAAAAGAAAAGACAAGAAGGGAGCATTCCGTACAATATATCAGCCAACCTAAAAATACTTGGTATTTTTTAAGAACCAACTACGAAGGACAATTTGAAGCAGAATACGGGAAGCAGCCATCTCCAGAAGATTGGTTTACAATTAAAATAGAAGTTAAAAGAGAACGTGTCATTGTTTACGATAAAGAATCGAATAAAAAATTATTATCTGTTAGAAGGTTGGAGAATACTGTTTCAACTAAAATAGGACTATGGACAGGTAACAATTCAAAAGGAGAATTTAGGAATTTAAGAATTAAGAAATAGAAAACGAACTCCGAACAAAGTATATGGCGGTTATGCCTAGTAAAAACTGGTCATGCTGACATATAGGAGACTATTATGAATAACAATAACAAATGATAACCAATGAAGAAGATCATACAAATTTTACTTATTTCGCTATTGTTAAGTGCGTGTCAAGAACAGAAAAATGAAATAACTTATCATCCGATTGTATTAAAAGCAAAAGAGACATCTTTATATGCTGATCAGGTGAACTGGAAGGAAGTGAACGCTAAATTTACCGAATTAACAAAAGGAAAAGTAGAGGTAGAAGATTTAAAAGAAGGACTACAATACCTCATAAATAGTTTGGGAGATAAACACGGACATATTCGTTTGGCAAAAGACCATTCAATCGTTGTTAGTTACAATGGTCAAATCAAAGGAACAGATAATAGAAATTCCGATTTTTTACAATCAGTTATAAATGATATTACTGCAAAATTCTCATACCAACTTTTAGAAAATGGGATTGGTTATTTGAGAATTGTTGGGATTGGTCCAGGAGATGTTAAGGAGCAGTCTGACTTCATTCGGCAAGGACTAGTTGAGTTAAAATCAAAAGGTGTAGATAAGTGGATTGTGGATTTAAGATTTAATGGTGGCGGAAATATGGAACCTATGATTTCTGGATTAGCACCATTGATTGGAGAAGGTTTTATTGCGGGTGCCATCAATAAAGACAACGCAATAAGAGAATACACAATTCAAAACGGACAGTTTTCCAACTATGATAGGTTAGTTTGTGAAATGAAAAATTTACCCGAAATAGCATCAGATGAAAAAGTGGCTGTTTTGTTAAGTAGATATACTGTAAGTTCAGGAGAATTGGTTGCTGTTGCATTTAAAGGTAGAGAAAATACAATTTTCATTGGAGAACCAACAGCAGGTTATACTACTGGAAATGGTTATGATAAAATCAATGATGATTTGGTTTTACTTATATCTCAAAATGTTTTTATTGATAGAAATAAAACAAGATATGATGATAGAGTTAGTGTAGATGAAAATATCGAGTTCCAACACAATGTAAGTTTTGATAAGGATAATCAAATCAATAGAGCTAAAGATTGGTTAACAGAATAGCGAACTATGAATATATAAAATCATAACATTCATTCGGTTATTAAGCTGCATATACCAATCATCGGCAGTTATTAAGCATAAAAATGAAAAGAATTCTCATAATATTAACTTTCCTTTGCTTTTATGAAATTGGTTGCTCTCAACTAAATGAAATTAATTCACCTATAAAAAACCTAGAGAAACTTTGGTATGAGTTTGATGACCGATATGCTAATTTTGATTTAAAAGGAGTTAACTGGAAAGAAGTTTATAAAAAATATAGAGTCTTAATTAATGAGAAAACAACGAATAAAGAATTATTTGAAATTTGTTGTAGGATGCTGCAAGAATTAAATGATGGTCATGTAACTATAGAACCAAATTTTAATGAAGATGATATTGAATGTGGTGCTCCTTATAAATTTACGTATGAAATAGAATTTAAATCAGATAACGAAATTCAAGAATTAGAAACTTTAATAGCTCAAGAATTAGAGAAAAATGGCTTTTCTGCACCAAATAGAAAGGTATTATCAGCCGAAACAAACTTCCAATACAGATTATCAAGCTCCTTTGGGTATTTAAGACTGGATGAAATGACCGAGAAGAATACATTTGGTAAATTTAAAAGAGCAATTGATAAAGCAATTAAAGCATTTCAAGACAAAGAGGGTTTAATTATAGATTTAAGGTTTAATGGAGGAGGTTGGGATTATAACTCTTACAAATTAGCGAGTAGATTCGTACCAAAAGGAAAGACCATTGGTCACTTTGAGAGAACAAGAATTAAGGGGACGAATGAATACACAAAAATGAAGTATAGAAGGGTTAAATCAAAAGGTAAAAGGTAATTTACAAAACCAATTGTAATTTTAACAAGTGATTTTACTGCAAGTGCAGCAGAAGTATTTGTACTGTTAATGAAACAGCTATCTCATGTTACAATAATTGGAGATGAAACTGAGGGAATATTCTCCGATATGTATGAATTTAAATTACCAAATAAATGGAAGGTGACTTTATCTCATCAACAATATTTCTCAGAAGATAAAGAGAATTATGAAGGAAGAGGAATCTCTCCTAACTTTAGGGTTGTAAATACAAAAGCTGATATTCTAAATCAAGTTGATCCAGTAATACAAAAAGCTTTAAATTATCTGAAAGAAAAGAATAATCACTAATAATGTGTAAAACGGGAATATGTGCTATGCATATGCTGTGTTTACATAAGAGTGTTAAATGCAATCTAGCAGAAGAGAGGCTGCATTCACCGTCAACACATATTAAAAAATGAAAAGATATTTCTACATACATACATACTATCCTTATTCTACTTGTAGGATGTAGTGAACAAACAGCGTTATCTGATACACAACTGAAAATTGAAAATGATAGCCTAAAAAGTAAAATAATCGAATTGGAGCATCAAATTCAAATAATGAACGACTTAGAAGAAGTCTCTTTGGTTACCATAGCGAATACAGCTGTGCAAGAATTAACCTCAACATTCAATAATCAGCAATATCAAATTAAAGTTTCTTACCCGAAAGGTTATTTTAAGAATAAGGAGAAGCAATATCCTGTCTTATACATAATTGATGCAGAAACAAATTTTGGAGGAGTTAGCTATATTGTACAGCGACTTATAAAAGATCAACTCATTCCAGAAATTCTAGTGGTAGGAATCGCCTACAATACAGATTATCAAAACTTTTACAAATTAAGAAGTAGAGACTTGACTCCCGTTCAAGATAATGATTTAAGAATGGGGAATAATACGGTCGATCCTACAGGAGGTGCACCACAGTTTAGTGAATTTTTAGAACTTGAACTTTTTCCGTTCATCGAGAAAAATTACAGGGTTAAAAAAGCAGATAGAGCTATTTATGGTCATTCCTATGGTGGTCTTTTTGGTTCTTATATTCTTCTAAATAAACCCAATCTTTTTAATCGGTATTTATTATTAGGTTCTTCTTTGTGGTATAAAGATAAGTTATTAGTTAATCAAGCGGTGCGTAAAAGTTTGGATCTTAGCAAAACAACTAAACTTTATATGGCTTCAGGAGAATTTGATTTAAGAATAAATGACTATCAAGAAGAATTTATTAAGTACCTTAAAGTCAAGAATATATCAAATTTAAAGATTAAATCGGAAGTCGTTAAAGATGAAACTCATCGCACTATTTTTGGAGTTGGGTTTACGAATGGTTTAAGGTTTATTTATAGCAAATAAAAGCATTTGTTGACAATATACATGATGTTTACGCTGCCAAATATGACTAGACACATGATATCCAAATACTTGCAGTTCGAGTTCCTGTCTAAAAAGAAAGAATGAAGAAGCTTACTATAATCTCGTTAAACTAACAATGGTATTGATCTCAAAAGAACAAAATATAGATTACTCCGATTTAGTAGTAGTCTCATTAAAAAAAATGACGGAGAAACAAGCTATTCGACTAACATTAGAGGATAGCAAAAGTCTTTACACTTCAAGTAAAATCCTGTCTAAGAAATAAAAACTATACTAAAATGAATCCTTTTATCAAAAAAGACAATCATCAAGAAGCATTGGATAAGGAACTTATCAAAAGAACGCTGAATGGAGAAAAACGGGCATTAAATCAACTTATAGAGCGGCATCAACCCTACATATATAATATAGCTTGGAAAATGGTTGGAGATCATGCAAATGCTTCAGATTTATCTCAAGAAGCATTGATTAAAATTATTTCGAACTTAGGAAAATTTAATTTCCAAAGTTCTTTTCGAACATGGGCATACCGTATTGTACGAAATCATTTTCTGAATGAGCAGAAAAAATCAGCCAAAAGAATTGCTTCTAACTTTCAAGAGTTGGGAGAAGCCTTGGATTCCATTCCTAATATTGAATTGTCAGCGGAAGAAAAAATAGATAAAGCCGAAGCCACTAAAGAAATACGTTTAACCTGTCTTTCTGGTATGCTAATATGCCTAACCAAAGAGCAGCGAATGATTTATATTATTGGTGAAATGTTTAGAGCAAATCATACTATTGGTTCAGAGATCATGGAAATAAGTAAGGCGAATTTTAGAATGAAGTTAAGCAAGGCAAGAAAAGATCTCATCAACTTCATGCAAAAAAAATGTGGACTAGTAGATAAGTCAAATCCATGTAGATGTCACAAAAAAGTAACGGTTGCTTTAGGAGCAAAAATAGTCGATTCTAAAAATTTGCTACAAAATCGTCAAGAGTTTTCTACTTTTCGTAATGAGTTAGAAGAAGATGCTAATTACCTTTCGGATGACTCTGAACTTAAATACCTAGAATTGCATCGGGAACATAGTTTTAAAACTAATTTTGAGAAAAAGAACTTCTTAATCCAATTACTGGAAGATGCGGACTGGAAAAATCGATTAAACCTCAATTAAATCCTATAAAGTCTTTACACATTGGTCGAACTATTGTCTAATAGGAAAACGACATTTTCAATTGTAAAAACTTTAATTTATGAAAAATACATTAGCCATTGTAGCCATTATTGGAACGATAACTTATCTAGGAAACATCATCAATATCGGTTTGACTTATGCGATTGCTTGGCAAAGAATGGAGCCACTTGAATTTATGCAAGGGTTTGAAACTACCTTTCTGTTATTGTTACCAACAGTTGTCGTTACGCTTCTACCTGGCCTTATCGGTATTATAGCTTCTATCTATTTGAATAAAGATAGGGAGTCTGCTAAGCAAAGTTGGAAATTGGCACTTTATGCGACTTTAATTTCTATCGTTATTACGTCAGTTTTTCATTTACCAACCAACTTAGGGTTTATCAACCAAAGTTACGATGTAACGGAAGCAGCAAGCAAATTACAATTATGGATTATTCTTCATTGGGTTAGGATAATTCTAGCAATTGTAGCTTCTATATTCACTATTCAAGGATTTCAAAAATCTTTGATGGCTCAATAGCAGTAAAATTGATGCTAAAAAAATGTAAATGGGCATAGCTATAAATAATAGCTATGCCCATTTATATATCGTGCAAAATGAATTAGTATCTGATAAGGAATAAGTAATTTCAGAAGTCATTTATTAAGATGGAGTAAAAACCTAATCATCACATATTCTACATTTCATTAGTTAATCAGAAATAATACGCCTTTCATCTATTTTTACAATAATTGTTATTTAAATTTACTTTTAAAAGTACCCTATTTGGGCAGTTTTGTCAAGGCCGTTTACATG
>CAYLSF010000474.1:0-5981 GCA_964385675.1 uncultured Saprospiraceae bacterium | reverse complement strand
TAGTGTAATAAATAATCGTTGTCTTGCTTGGTCAAGACAATCATTGACACAAAAAATTATTTGATATTAACCACTTATTTCATTTTAGTAAAATCATGAGAACAATACTATTTTTAATGAGCCTTTTAATGGGTTCTATTGGTGTGCAAGCTGAAGGTATTTCATTTTATAAAGCATCTTTTAAAGATGCTCTCGCAAAAGCTAAGGCACAAGATAAATTAGTTTTTATAGATGCTTACACAACCTGGTGTGGTCCTTGTAAAGCAATGGCTAAGACTGTATTTAAAGAGAAAGTCGTAGGAGATTTTTACAATAGCAATTTTATCAATCTTAAGATTGATATGGAGAAAGGAGAAGGACCTGCGTTAGCTCAAAAATATAAAGTGAGGGCTTACCCAACATTTCTTTTTGTGGATGGAGACGGTAAAATTGTAGTAGAGTCTAAAGGGCGAAAAAGAACAAAGCAATTTATTAATTTGGGTAAAGCAGCTTTAAAGAAATTTGATAAGAGTGTACCATTAGCAGAAGAATACGAAAAAGGGAATCGTAAGCCTGAATTTCTAAAAAAGTATGCTTTAGCGTTAGTGAGAGCTAAAAAGCCACATTTAAAAGTAGCTAATGAATATTTAAAAACGCAAGAAGACTTAACTACCGAAGATAATCTAAATGCCATTTTTGCATTTGCTACTGAAGCAGACTCTAAGGTATTTGATTTACTTTTAAAGTATAAAAAGGCAATTACAAAATTACATTCTGCGAAGGCAGTAGAGCAAGTCATCGAAAAGGCTTGTTTTGTAACTGTTCAAAAGGCGGTGGACTATCAGTATAAAGAACTGATGAATGAAGCAAAGGAGGTAATGTCAACACACTATCCTAAAAAAGCAAAACGCTTTATTTTAGAGGCAGATATGAAGTTTGCTTTAGGAAGTCGCAATGCAGAAGATTACCTGAAGTTTTCAAAAAAATATATAGCAAAATATGCTAAGAATGACGCAAAAGTCATGATTCAAACAGCAAATCATTTAGATGAACATTTTAGCAAAAATACTAAAGCTAAAAAGCAAGCTGAAAAATATGCTAAGAAGGCAGTTGCTTTATCGCCTACGGTTGAATATCAAATGACTTATGCTAGAATACTTGCAAATAATAATAAGACAGATGCTGCGGTTAAGGTAGCTAAACAAGCACTAAAGACAGCTAAGAAAAAGAATCTTTCTACTAGAGAGATTGAGCATTTTTTAAGAATTATTCAGTCTTAGTTATCAGTTGCTTAGTTACTTAGTTATTAGTCAATGATTTATGTAATTTCTACTATTAGTTTTAGGTTATATAAACAACTGACCAATAACCAGTTAACTGATTAACTAATAACTAAAATTAAGCCATAGAATCATGAAAAATTTAACGCTATTTTTATCAAAATCAATCCTGTCAACAGTTGTCTTATTAGCATTATTCTGTTCCTCTGCTTATAGTCAAGGTATTGAGTTTAGCAAAAAAGACTGGGATGCTATCCTAAAAGAAGCACAAGAAACTAAGAAACCTATTTTTTTAGATGCTTACACTACTTGGTGTGGACCTTGCAAAAAAATGGATAAGCGAGTGTTTAAAAATCAAGAAGTAGGTTCATTTTACAATACACATTTCATCAATGTGAAAATGGATATGGAGAAAGGGGTAGGAGTAAGATTGGCAAGAAAGTATCAAATTAGAGCCTATCCAACTCTATTATATCTAGATGGACAAGGAGAGATTTTGCATAAAGTAGCGGGTTATCATAATGAACAAAAGTTTTTAGCAGCTGGAAGGAAGGCTTTAAATCCAGAATCTAGATTAGGAGAAATGGATCGATATTACGAGGCAGGAGTCAAAGATGCTAAGTTTTTATACCGCTATGCTTATGCTAAAAAATTAGCATCTGATAATACACATCGTACTATTGTAAAAGAATATTTAGCGACACAAAACGATTGGTCAACACCTGAGAATCTTCAGTTTATTTACGATTTCACCGAAAGTACCCGTTCTCGTCACTTCAATTATATGTTGGATAACAAAAAATTATTTGAGGATAAGTTTGGAGAAAATGTTATAGATGGTCGTATTCAGAAATTGGTAAATGGTCGTCTTGATTTTATTATGAATCAAAAGGGAGATGTAAGTAGAGAATTTACTGAAGTCAATAAACTTTTTGGTAAAGTATATGGTGTAGATTCCAAAGGGCGTTTTGCTGGTTTTAAAATGACCTATTATCGCTCACAAGGCAATAGAGATGGTTTTGCAGAGGCAGCAGTAGAATTTGTAGAAAATATGCGTGGTATCACAGCGGATGAACTCAATTCAATTTCAAGAACATTTGTAGAAGTTATTGAAGATGAGCAAATGCTGGAAAAAGCTATAGCATGGCAAAAACGTGCGATTAAAATGGAAAATAATTATAGCCATAATTATACGTTAGCAGCACTTTATACAAAAAGAGGAGACAAGCGTAAAGCTAAAAAAGCAGCTAAAAAAGCACTTAAAATTGGTAAAAAGCATAAAGATGATACAACAGCGGTGAAGCAATTGATGGATGAGATTAAAAAGATGAAGAAGTCTAAGAAGAAGAAATCTAAGAAGTAATTATATCACTCATATCGAATTAATTAAGAAAACGGTATCGAATTACTTCGATACCGTTTTATATTTTAATTAATCTTATTGACAAATAATTGTACTCAAAATTAGGATTAATTTTTGACGTTGGTCTTGAAAAACTTTCTTATCAAAATATTTAAATCTTACTCAACAATTCAATCTAGCTAAAACCGTTTACAAAATATATCATTCGTTAAAAGTCGATTAGTTGTATTTAAATTCAATCAAACTATATTGCTTCTGTATAGTTAATAATCTCTCAAAGAATTAGATTGAATTGTATTCATAATTTATGGCAAAACTTTACTTGATCATTTTATAATCATTAAAACTCAAAACAGTTATTATGAAAAAAGTAAGTTTTGCATTGCTGATACTACTCAGCTCCCTCACACTTCTTGCTCAATCCGAAGAAGAAGTATTGTCTAGTAAAAAGGTAACTTATGGTATTAGCTTAGGCTTAAATCATACTGCTTTAACACAAGTAAGGAGTTTACCAGGTGTACCTATTTCAGAAGGTTTAGGTTTCCATCTAGGAATATTAGGCGATATTAAAATCACAAATTCTTTTTCTTTTTCACCTAGAGCAGAAATTGCGTTTAATGGAGCATCTGTTGATATTACTTTATTAGATAATACGGTAGAGAAATTTGATATTCTGCCTATTTCAATAAATGTTATGGGACATTTTATTTATCGACGAGAAAAATCAAAAACTAACCCTTATTATTATGTCGGTATGGCTCATAGATTCCCAGTAATGGTTGATAGTCCTAATACACTTCAGCTTAATTCAATATATGCTTTAGATGTAGGTATAGGATTAGAACGTTTATTTCCTTATTTCTTTGCAGGAATGGATTTAAGATTTTCTATGGGGCTGGTCAATGTTCAATCACATTCAAATCAAACAGCCATTAATCAAAGTCAAATTTCATTAGTTTTTAATTTTAGGGGTTAATAACGATGTAGAGACGTTAAAATTTAACGTCTCTACAGTATATAAATCTATGCTAACCCTTTCACCTCTGTGGCTAATTTCTGCACAGATGCCTTAGCATCTCCAAATAACATTCTATTTTTAGCATGGAAGAAAAGCGGATTCTGAATCCCTGAATACCCTGGACGCATACTACGCTTTAAGACAATTACATTTTTAGCATCCAATACATTGATAATCGGCATTCCATAAATCGGACTAGATGGATCATCATTCGCAGATGGATTTACCACATCATTGGCTCCAATAATGATGACTACATCTGTATTTGGCATAATGTCATTCGCCTCATCTAAGTCTAATAATTTTGGATACGGTACATCTGCTTCAGCCAATAATACATTCATGTGTCCTGGCATACGACCTGCTACAGGATGAATGGCATAACGCACTTCTACACCATTTGCGGATAATAAATCATCCAATTCCTTTACCGCTTTTTGAGCTTGTGCCACCGCTAATCCATACCCTGGCACTACCACAACCGATTGAGAATAATACAATTGAATCGCTAAATCTTGTGGTAAGACTTCTTTAACTACTTGATCGCCTGTTGCACCTGCTGCACCACTTGTAGGTCCTGCTCCGAATGAGCCGAAAATAACATTAAATAATGAACGATTCATCGCTTCACACATCAATACCGTCAAAATAGTACCTGATGCTCCTACTAAAATACCACCCGTCAACATAATCTGATTATCATAAATCAAACCCGCTGCTGCGGCAGTTAATCCCGTAAAAGAGTTTAATAAGGAAATTACTACAGGCATATCTGCTCCGCCGATAGGCATTACAAACGTTACACCATACAACAAGGATAGCCCTAGTACAACCATACATAACATAAACGCTGATGCTGGATTGGCAAATACGATATATCCAATTAAACCGATAATCGCTACCAAAATCACATTATTGGTAATAAAAGGAACTGGAATTTTAATCGTATTATCCCAAATTCGACCATCTAGTTTTGCCCAAGCAATCATACTTCCTGTGAATGCTACCGCTCCTACAAATAGTGCAAATAGCACTGTTCCCAATTGTGCTGCATTTAGCCCTTCTGCTCCGTTATATCCATTATTCAATTCTACCACAGCAATCAAGATAGCCGATGCTCCACCAAAACCATTAAATAAAGAGACTAATTGTGGCATATCCGTTAATGCTACTCGTTTAGAGGCTAAACCTCCAATAATTCCACCCACCAACATTCCGCCTAATATCCAAGCGTAATTATTATCACCTTCAACAGGCGTCATCATTACAGCAATTATCCCAATTGCCATACCTGCGGCTGCCATCAGATTTCCTGAGCGAGCCGTATCGGGGCTACTCAATCGCCTCAATCCTATGATGAAGGCAACTACCCCTATTAAATATGCTATATCTATCATTTTCTTGATACTTGTTGCTGGATACTGGATGCTTGTTATCGAACTATGCGTAAAACAAGTATCCAGTATCATTTTGGATTTTGATGATTTTTCTGAACAGATTGACCGAAGGTGTATATCTTTTTTCCTAAAATCACCAATTTATGATGTAAATCATTATACAATTTCTCGTCTGTAAGTGACTTAGTTTCGTAAAGGGTTTCTAAGTGATCTATGGTCTCATCATTAGAAGAAAGTGCATATACTAGAAAGCGAATGTAATCTTGTTTATAATACTTTCTACCATAGCCTTCAACAATATTGGAGCGTACAGATTTGATGGAACGGCGAATTTGACTACCCGTTTCATATAACTCAAAACGAGGTAGTTGTAAAGTCATTTCATGTATTTGTACACTCAACTTCCTGGCCAACTTCCATATTTCTAATTTTCTATAGCTCATGATACTTGTTTCTTGTTACTGGATGCTTGTTTCTTGACACTAAATACTTTTATCAGATATTAAGTACACTCTATGTACGATAACCAGTATCAAGCATCCAGTAACCAGTATTCAGCATCATTTCTTCTTCTTAAACATTTCCAACATTCGATTGGTAACCATAAAACCACCAACGACGTTTATCATACCAAACACAACACCTAGAAAACCTAAGGTCAATGTAATATAATCATCAGAAGCCGCCTGACGAATGAGTAAAATCGCACCAATAATAACGACTCCGCTAATAGCATTAGCACCCGACATTAGGGGCGTGTGCAGTACCGTTGGTACTTTTGAAATAATCTCGAAGCCTAGAAAAATGGCAAATACGAGAATATATATTTGAAATATGTTTTCGCTTATGAAATCCATTGTTCAATTTTGAATGAATAATTTTGAATTTTGAATGAATTCATTCAATATTTTTAGTTCTACTTAGGTGCATTTAAACAAGCCGCT
>CAYLSF010000473.1:0-5983 GCA_964385675.1 uncultured Saprospiraceae bacterium | reverse complement strand
CAGCCAGATTACCGAAGACATCGTCGGCCCCTACGAGCTGCACGACTTTTTCATGTACCACCTGCTGCGCTACGGCAGCACTCCGGACAAGATCTATCAGCTGGCACACATGGCCTTTGCCGATCATTACGATGCGGCCACTATCCGCGGCTGGCTGCGCACTTTTTATCAACGTTTCCCTCGCACAAATTGCCAAGAAAAATGAATTATTAATGAATTAGCTAATATTCAGAATTTAGAAAAATTATCTATTTGTTTTCGCAACATGATTACTATACCTCATACCCTTTACAATAATAAATGTATAAAAGAATTGATACTTAATCGATGGTATGGGACAACAAGAACACTACAACTAGATGAATTGTTTAAGGTGTTAGCCAGTATGAAAGAATTAGAAAAACTAGAAATTAGAAACTTTACTATAAAAACTCTCTCTCCTAATATTGCAAAGTTGCAACATCTAAAAATTTTACGTTTAGATTCAAATTCAATTGAACAAATCCCCAAAGAAATAGAAGCGCTAGAACAACTAGAAGTACTAAACTTATACGGCAATAGATTATCCCTTGTACCTAGACAAATATCAAAACTAGGTAATTTAAAAATGTTAAATTTAAACTATAACTGTATTACTGATATTCCTTTGAGCATTTTAAAAATGAAAAATCTAACTTTGCTTGATTTAAGTAATAATCCAATCCCAAAGCATCTACTAAAAAGGTATAATCTTATTAAGCATAAAGAATTGACATTAATAAGATAAGGCTACTCTAAAATTATCTTCAAAAAATCCCCCATCCCCATTTACCTCTACACTTTTCATGGAACTAAGAAGCGAAAGTTAAATACTAAACAAATACTTCCATGAGAAAATTAGCCACGCTATTAATAGCTTTATTGGGGTTAAGTTATTGGACATACGCCAATACATTTATTACAAATGATTTTAGAATAAGTACCACCAATATAGATGGTAATGCAGACTATGATGCCGAAAAACCTGTGGTGGTGTATAATGCGACCGATGACCAATATTTGGTGGTTTGGGAAAGTAATCGGGTGGTTGGACTAACTGATAGGAATGAATTATACGGTCAGCTTTTATCCAATTCGGGAACGCCTGTTGGGGCGAGTTTTCAAATTACGGATATGGGGACGATTAATAGTGATAATTTAGTAAGTCGTCCAAAAGTTGTGTACAACAGTACCGATAATCAATTTTTGGTCGTATGGGAAGGCACAGAAAACGGCTCTTCTCCACGTATTTTTGGGCAATTATTGAGTAATACAGGGGCAAAAGTGGGTAACTATTTTACCATCCATTCTAGTAATGCTTATCATCCTAATCTTACGTATAGCCCTTTGGATAATAACTATTTAGTGGTATTTAGAGGAAGTGATGCGAACTTAACACAAGGGAGCGAAACCGAAATATTAGGTCAATTTTTACATAATACTGGAGCATTTAAGGGTAGCCTTTTTAAGATTAGTGATATGGGGCCTGCTGGACAAGACCTCCATGCATATTATCCTTCTTGTGTCTATAATTCTACGGACGACCAATACATTGTAGCGTGGGTAGGAGAAAATAGTACATCATTCGATTATGCAATTTGGGGACAGGTTTTACAATCAGATGGTGTATTAAAAGGAACAAATTTTCAAATAGGTGATTTGCCTTCTGTCGGTAATGTTGTTATAGAATTTGCTCCTGTGTTGGCGTATAATCCCGATGATAATGAAAGTTTGGTGTTGTGGACAGAGTTTGATATAAATTTTAATGGTCAAGTGCGCGGGCAGCTCCTTCAAGCGGATGGTACGAGTATTGGCGGAAATTTTAGGGCAGATATCAATCAAGTAAATAGCACACTGCCCGATGTTTTTTACAGTACCGATTTACAACAATACGTCTGTACATGGTCAGGAAGTGTGAGATATGATTATATGGACGTGGGCGAGCGAGAAATTTGGGTACATTTGATTTCTCGGACGGGCGATATTGATGATTGTCAAACAATTCGAGTGAGTGAAATGGGCAATGATGGGCAAGGTGACTTTGATGCTTTTCGACCAAATCTAACTTACAATCCAACAGATTCTAACTTTTTAGTGGTTTGGCAAGGCGACGATAACACAGGGGCTTTGGTAGATGGTGAATTTGAAATATATGGTCAATTTTTAAAATATTACAACACACCACAACAGATAATAGTAGATGATGATTTGGGTGTGGATAATGGATGTAGTCCTTTTGCTACAATAACGGCAGCTTTAGAAATCGCTCGGTGCTTTGATACGATTACAGTAACAGGCGGCAGCGATAATACACATACTGAAAGTTTTATTCGACTCCATAGAAGTGTAGTAATACAAGGAGAGGGTAAAAATACGACCATTTTACAGGCGAATAGTAACGTTGACAATGCGGAAGATGGAATTTTTGTTCTTCAAGATGATAAGATTCATGTACGAGTACAAAAAATGACCATTCAAAATGGTTATCCAAAAAATACAGGAGCAAGTGACTTGACACAAGGTGGAGCGTTTTATCTAAATGGCGATAGCATGACGCTACATATTAATGAAGCTATTATTAACGGCAATAAAGCGACTGCAGGCGGTGGAATATACTCAGACGGACGGCTCAATATAGTGAGTGTTACCAATAGCGAAATCACTAATAATATCGTGACGGGTGTAGGCGGTGGTATTTGTGTGTTGGACTCCAACTCTACTTTTTCCTTTGAGCAACTTGCTTTGGATAACAATAGAAGCGGTGGCTCGGGCGGTGGATTCTATCATAGTAACGTCTTTTACAATTGTTATACAAGCTTTACCTTCAATACCTTTTCTTTGAATAACAATGTTTGTGGCGTCGGTAATTCAGGCGGTGGCATCTATTTTAATGAAAGCCATAGTCAAATTGATTTGACTAATGGAATAATCACCCAAAATACTGCCCAACAAGGTTCAGGTGGTGGTCTGCACATTCCGTTGGGGACTTCTAATTTAACGCAATGTAGCGTTGTCGGTAATACAGCAGGCGAACACGGTGGTGGTGTTTATATGATGGAAGGAAAATTAATTAATTGTACCATTGCCCAAAATACGATAGATGGAACAGGAGAAGTTTTTGGCGGAGGGCTGTATTTGGATAATCGAAATTCTGGCCCAATTGATATTATCAATTGTACCATTACCGAAAATCAATTGAGCGGAACGGGCGATAAAAAAGGAGCAGGCATTTATCAAGAAGAAATTGAGACAAATTTAGTTTATACGATTGTAGCTAATAATACAGGCACAGCTACGGCATCCGATGGAGCGGATATTTATATAAAAGGTGATTTATTACAAACCAATTCGGTATCAACACAATCTAGCTCACTTGTAGAAGAATGTGCAGCTATCAATATTGCTTGTCCTATTTACGCTTACAGCACCGACCCGAATTTAGCGACGATTGCGACTTGCAATGGTCATAGTTATTATGAAATTCAATTACCAAGCGATGCATACAATAATGCAACGATTCCTTCGGGTGATAATCCAACCACAGATATTTGCGGAAATGCGAAAACCTATTCTTTTGATTTGGGGTCTCACAATAGTACGCCTCGGCGTTCAATTTTAGTCGTTGATGATAACTCGGGCGTAGATGATGGCGTTAGCCCTTTTCAAACGATTCAAGCGGCTATGGTTGCTGCATTGAGTGGTGATACCATTAGTGTTACAGGCGGAACAGATGATATTCACACCGAATCAGGCGTACTCGTCAATAAAGGCGTAACGCTAAAAGGTCAAGGACAAACGACCACGATAATTCGAGCAGCAGCTATACAAGGTCAAGCCCAAGATGGGGTATTTATGGTTGAAACGACTGCTCCTGTTGTTTTTCAAGATTGTACCATTCAAAATGGAAATGCAGAAAGCACAGGAAACTCTACCCAAACAAATGGTGGGAGCGTTTATATCAAATTTGATTATATCACGACGGTTGATTTTAAAAATGTTTCTATCAAAGATAATCGGGCAGAAGGCTCAGGTGGAGGCGTTTACATAGAAGGACAAGCAGGAAGCGTGACGTTTGAAAATTGCGTATTAGAAACCAATGAAGCCAATAAATCCTCGACTACTGCACTGGGTGGTGGTGTTTATAACACGACCGCTACAACGTTATCGCTTAACCAATGCAGCATTTATGACAATACCGCAGGAGCGAGTGGAGGCGGAGTTGCTTCTACCGCAGGCACTACGACTACTACTTTTATCAATTGTACCGTAGCTAAAAATACGGCAGGTAGTGGGTCGAATTTTATCGCCTTAGGTGGCGGATTGTATATTGCTGGAACAAGCCATCAAATTATCAATTGTACGATTGTAGAAAATACCTTAACCAATGCTCCTAATCGGTTGGGTGGAGGTCTGTATAATTTAGGTGGGGAATTGTCTATTATCAATACGATTATCGCCAATAATTCGGGGGCAACTACTGGAAATGATATTTATAATAATGGTGTGGATGGTTTTACACAAATGACATCTTTGGCAGAAACCTGTGATGGCAATAACTGCCCTACTTTTTCGAGTACAAGCGATCCGAATCTTGATGCCGTAGCGAATTGTGATGCCCAATTTTATTTTTCACTTTCCAATGAAAATATCGTGACGGGAACAGCTCCTTCGGGTAATATTCCTTCAACCGATATTTGTGGTACGAATCGGATTAGTCTAGTTATCGGAGCGTTTGAAACGCCACTTCAACAGCCTTTACCTGTGGAATTGAGTTATTTCTATGGTGAAGCGACCGAGCAAGGCAATCAAATCTACTGGAAAACGGCTTCTGAAATCAATAATAAAGGCTTTTCCGTGGAACGAGGAATTGAACGAGCAGGTCGTATTGATTGGGAAACGATTGGTTTTGTCAATGGTGCAGATAATAGCACCGTTGCACAATACTATGAATTTACAGATGCAACACCAAGAGCAATCGTCAATTATTACCGATTACAACAGCAGGATTTTGATGGACATTTTGAATATTCTCAAACAATTCAAATTGATAATCGACATACTGAACATGAAAAATTCCATATTTTTCCAAATCCAATTCAACATACTTTAACCATTCAAAATGGACAAGGCACGATTCGATTGTATAATATTTTAGGCCAGCAATTGAGGGAATGGCACAATACCAATTCGGTTTTTCAATTGGATTTTTCGGAGTTTGGAGCGGGGCAGTATATTTTAGTTTTGGAGCGAAGAGATGGTTCGGTGGTTAGTGAGCGGGTTTTTAAGCGGTAAGTGAAGCTATGTAAAGCATATAAGAATCATATCAACTCGTGTATGGTTCTTATATGCTTTCATAAATTATATCAATTTTCTTATCCATACTCCAAAAAATCTTACTGCTTAGCTTGACTTATATTGTATTAGTTTTTATACTTGCACTAATTAATCTACGTTTTTTAATCAATTGTCACCACAACTCATTTATTCATTTAGTCTTAATACCTATCTAATCATATCTCCTAAATGTTAAATGATAGCGGTGTCTTCAAATGACATTTTATGAATGCTAATAAGCCTTTTCTATTGTCTGTTTTTTTATTGTTTATTAGTTTTGGGGTGTTTGGGCAGAGTACTTTTTGTAACAAGCATAATGTACCTCCAACTTCTCCACCTAATAATGCAATTTATCTAGAACAATTTATTGGTACTACCAATGGTTGTAATACACCTCAAAATTTTAATCCACAAAATTACTCTAGTAATGATTATACTCAAGCATTAATTGCTGCAATAGATTGTGGACTACCGATTTATTTATTACCAAATAAAGTTTACCCTATACAAGGATCAGCTATTGATATTACTAGTAAATCCATTGACATTAGAGGAGGAGGGACACTAGAAGGCTCTAACAATAATCTGTTTTATTTAGGAGATTTAGGAGGAGGATCAAGCATCACAGAAT